>NZ_JBSVWF010000043.1:0-55816 GCF_054071635.1 Pseudomonas sp. SDO52101_S400
TCCGAAACCCCAATTGCGAAAGCAGTTGGGGTTTTGTTTTGCCCGCAGGAAAGTTTTTTGTCCGCGACAGCGAACAAATTTGCACAGTTATTTTCGAATCAGAACACTAGAATAGATCCCAACTTTTTCGGAGTCAGAGCCCTTATGTCAGATTCGGTTGACGCCCCCGGGCTGTCAGAATTACCGCTGGATGACTTGGTGGCCTGTCACGAGTGCGATCTGCTGATGCGCAAGCCCAAGCTTGCCCACGGCGAAAAAGCCCTCTGCCCACGCTGCGGTTACGAACTGTATGCCCACCGCCATAACGTGGTGCAGCGCAGCCTGGCCCTGGTCATTGCCGCACTGCTGCTCTACGTGCCTGCGAACTTTTTACCCATCATGCAGCTCAATGTACTCGGGCAGTCGTCGCAGGATACTGTCTGGAGCGGCGTTGTCGGCCTGTTCAATACCGATATGCGCGGCGTTTCAGTTGTCGTGTTCCTTTGCAGCATGGCAATTCCACTGCTGAAACTGCTGTGTCAGTTGATCGTGTTGCTGACGATCCGTTTCAACATCGGCCGTAGCTATGGCCTGTTGCTCTACCGCATTTATCACCACCTCAGAGACTGGGGCATGCTCGAGGTCTACCTCATGGGCGTTCTGGTGGCGATCGTCAAACTGGCGGACATGGCGGCCATCACCATCGGTCTCGGTCTCGGGTGTTTCATCGGTCTGTTATTGGTTCAGGTCTGGCTCGAAGTGGTGATGTCACCGCACCAGATCTGGCAGGCGTTATCAGGAGAAGATGCCCATGCGGGCGATTGATGCGGGCATTCTGATCTGTACTGAATGCCACGAACTGAACAAGCAGGATGCCGACAGCGATGTGCAGACCTGCACTCGATGCGGTGCGCTGGTTCACGCCCGGCGGCCCAATAGTCTCGCGCGAACCTGGGCGCTGCTGATCACGGCCGCGATTGTCTACATTCCGGCCAACGTCCTGCCGATCATGACGGTCAGCTCACTGGGCCAGGGTGATCCGAGCACAATCATGTCCGGTGTCATCCAACTGGTGCAGCACGGCATGATTCCAATCGCTGCCGTAGTGTTCGTCGCCAGTATCCTGGTGCCGACATTCAAACTGGTGGGCATCGCGCTGCTGCTGTTTTCGGTGCAGCGCCGCCAGCCATTGTCCGCACGCCAGCGAATCTGGATGTACCGCTTCATCGAGTTCATCGGTCGCTGGTCGATGCTCGACATTTTCGTGATCGCCATTCTGGTGGCGGTCGTCAACTTCGGCCGGCTTGCCAGCGTCGAAGCCAATCTTGGCGCCATCGCCTTCGCCAGTGTGGTGATTCTGACGATGCTCGCCGCTGTCACTTTCGATCCCCGACTGATTTGGGATAACACGGAGTCGGACGCCGACCATGACTGATTTGCCCGTAGCGAAAACCCGACCGGCTTCGAACTGGTCTGCCATTTGGGTACTGCCCCTGATCGCCCTGATCATCGGCGGCTGGCTTGGATGGCGAGCCTATACCGAAACCGGCATCGAGATTCAGGTGCGCTTCGAAAGTGGTGAAGGTATCCAGGCCAACAAGACCGAAGTGGTCTATAAAGGCATGCCCGTCGGCAAGGTCAAAGCCCTCAAGCTCGATGACGAAGGCGGCACCAAAGGCGTGATCGCCACCATCGAGATGAACAAGGATGTCGATCAATACCTGAAAACCAGTACCCGCTTCTGGCTGGTCAAACCGAGTGTGACGCTGGCCGGTATCACCGGTCTGGAAACTCTGGTATCGGGTAACTATGTCGCAATCAGCCCGGGCGAAGGCGAACCGACCCGCAAGTTCAAGGCCCTGGCCGAAGAGCCGCCGCTGTCGGATTCAAAACCCGGCCTGCACCTGACGATCAAGGCAGACCGCCTGGGTTCGCTGAACCGGGGCAGCCCGGTGTTCTACAAGCAGATCAAAGTCGGCCAGATCAAGAGTTACGTCCTGTCGGAAGACCAGAGCACTGTCGAGCTCAAAGTTTTCATCGAACCGACCTACGCCAAACTGGTGCGCAAACACACGCGTTTCTGGAACGCCAGCGGCATCAGCATCGACGCCAACCTGTCCGGGGTGAAAGTACGCAGTGAATCCCTGGCCAGCATCGTCGCCGGCGGTATTGCCTTCGCTACGCCAGAGAATCGCAAGGACAGTCCGCCCACGGATCCGAGCCTGCCGTTCCGTCTTTATGAAGACTTCGATGCGGCCGCGGCGGGCATCCGCGTGAAGGTCAAACTCAGCGATTTCGAAGGCTTGCAGGCCGGGCGCACCCCGGTGATGTACAAGGGCATTCAGGTCGGTAACCTGAAAGCGCTGAAGATCGATCCCGATCTGTCCAGTGCCACTGCCGAGCTGACTCTCGATCCTCTGGCTGAAGAATATCTGGTGACCGGCACCCAGTTCTGGGTGGTCAAACCGTCGATTTCCCTGGCCGGCATCACCGGTCTGGAAGCGTTGGTCAAAGGTAACTACATCGCTGTGCGCCCTGGCGACAAGGGCGGGGCTCCGCAGCGTGAGTTCGAAGCCCGGCCGAAAGCGCCGCCGCTGGATTTGAAGGCGCCGGGCCTGCACCTGGTGCTGTTCACCGATAGCCTCGGTTCGATCGAGGTTGGCAGCCCAATCCTCTACAAGCAGGTCAAGGTCGGCTCGGTGCAGAGTTATCAGTTCTCCAAGACCCGGAAGCAACTGGTGATCGGCGTCCATATCGAGAAGGAATACGAAAATCTGGTCAACGCCTCGACCCGGTTCTGGAACGTCAGCGGCATCACGCTGACCGGTGGTTTGACCGGCGGCATTCAGGTCAAGAGCGAATCGTTGCAGACCCTGATGGCCGGCGGCATCGCGTTCGAAACGCCGCAAGCCAAGGCGCCGTTGCAGAAGCGGATTCCGCGCTTCCGCCTGTTCGCCAATCACGACGAGGCCAATCAGAAGGGTGAGGTGGTGACCATCAAGGTGGACCGTGCCGACGGTTTGCGCAGTGGCACGCCGGTTCGCTTCAAGGGCCTGGACGTCGGCAAGATCGAAAGTGTCGACCTGACCGATGATCTGCAATCGGTGATCCTCACCGCGCGCATTACTGAAGTGCCGGAGAAGATTGCCCGGGTCGGCAGTCAATTCTGGGTGGTCAAGCCGGAACTGGGTCTGATCAAGACCTCGAATCTGGAAACCCTGGTTACGGGTCAGTACATCGAAGTTCAGCCAGCGGCGAAGAGCCTCGGTCCGCAGAAGAACTTTGTGGCCCTGGCCAATCCACCGGAAGTGAGCAAGCAAGAGGCCGGCCTCAGTCTGGTATTGAGTGCCGCCCGCCGTGGTTCTTTGAAGCCTGGCGTGCCGGTAACCTACCGCGAAATCACGGTGGGTAAAGTCACCGGTTACGAACTGGGTCAGACCGCCGACCGCGTTCTGGTGCATATCCTGATCGAGCCGAAGTATGCGCCGTTGGTTCGCAGTGGCAGCCGTTTCTGGAACACCAGCGGTGTCGGGTTCGACATCGGCTTGTTCAATGGCCTGACCGTACGCACCGAGTCTCTCGAAACGGCGATTCAGGGCGGTATCGCCTTCGCCACACCTGACGGCGAGCGGATGGGCAACCCGGCTCGGGCTGAACAGACCTTCCCGTTGTTCGACAAGTTCGAAGACGAGTGGCTGACCTGGGCGCCGAAAATCCCCCTCGGCAAATAATCCCGAGCCCATGAAAAAGGGCCGCGATCCAATGGATCGCGGCCCTTTTTTGTGTCCGTCAGCTAAGCATCAAACCGCATCCAGCTCCGGCTCGTCCGCTTCGACATTGATGGTGGCCTTCACCACATCGTGGCGACGGATGTACTTCCAGTCCGCCTCGTCGATGTAGATCCCGGCCGGGCCACTGCCGCCTTCCAGGTCGATGGCGACACTGGCGCAGACCTGCGGCTTCACACTCGCCAGAATCGGCACGAAGCCCAGTTGCAGACTGGTTTCCAGCAGGGCGGCCTGGTTCTTCTCGTCGATGTCCGCCGCCTCGTCGAGGTAGTACGGCAGACGCACACGACCAGCCAGGTCGCGGTCCATCAAGTGCAGCAACAAGTACATGTTGGTCAGCGCCTTGATGGTCATCGTGGTGCCGTTGGACGCCGCGCCGTCGATGTCGGTGTGGATAACCGGCTGGCCGTTGACCTTGGTGATCTCGAACGCCAGTTCGAACAAGTCCTTGAGGCCGAGCTGGTTGTGGTTCGCCGCCACCAGCCGCGCCAGGTATTCCTTGGCTTCTTCATTCTTGTTGTCCTGCTCGGCGCTCTGGCTCAGGTCGAACACCGACAGGGTTTCGCCTTCTTCGTACTGACCGGCGCTGTGGATGATCTGGTCGATGTGCTTGAGCGCTTCCTTGTTCGGCGCGAGCACGATGCGGAAACTCTGCAGGTTGGACACCTGACGCTTGTTGATCTCGCGGTTGAACAGCGCCAGTTGATGCTCGAGGCTGTCGTAGTCGCTGCGGATGTTGCGCAGGGTCCGCGCAATATCGGTGACCGCCGCGCGACGGGCCTTGCCCAGAGTCAGCGCTTCATCGGTACGGTGCGCGTAAGCGTTGATCAGCAGCGACAGACGGCGCTCCATGTCGTCTTCGCTGTCGAACTTGGCGACGCCTTTCAGACGCACCTGTGCGTACAGCGCTTCGATCTGGCCATCGGCGCGCAACAGGCCTTGCCAGCTGTCCTGATAGTCGTTGAGCAGCGGCAGCAGGTTGTCCATCGAATCGTCGACCGGATCCATGAATGGCGTACCGAACGGCAGGTCTGCCGGCAGCAACTGACGACGGCGCAGGGCATCGTCGAGGGTGCGTTGCTTGGCTTCCATGTCGGCGATCTGGCGGCCGACCAGTTGCAGCTTGGCCGACAGTTGCTGGACGCGCTCGGTGAACGCATCGCTGGAACGCTTGAGTTCGTCCTGCGCGGCTTCCATCTGCGCCAGTTGCTCCAGTTTGTCGCCTTCTTCGGCGCTCAGGGTCTGGGTGCGACGGAAATCTTCCAGAGCCTTCTGCGCATCCAGCACCTGCTGGTACAGCGCTTCGGTCTGGGTCTTGCTCGCGGCCCGGTCGGCAGCCACGGCTTGCTGGGTTTTCAGTTGCTTGAGCTCTTTTTCCAGACGCTCTTTCTGATCGCGCAACGCGGCACGGTCAGCCAAGGCCTGCAGAGCCGGCGGCTCGATGTTCGAGATGTCGATCGACAGGCCCGGCACTTCGAAACGCTCGCCCTTGAAGCCGTCGAGGATCAGCTCCACCGATTTGACCCACTCTCCGTCCTCGTCGAGGGTGATGCCGTGCTCACCCAGCGGCAGGCTGAACAGCGCGCTGTTGAACAGTCGCATCAGGCGCTCGACGTCCTGTTGCGAGAACTCTTCGCGCAGGCGGGCGTAGCTGTTGTTGTCGGCGTGATCGAGTTGCTGCTTCACCGACTTCAGGCGTTTTTCCAGATCTCGCATTCGCTCTTCGAGATCTTCGGCGCTGAACTGACGAGACTGCGCGAGCGCACCGGCGAGTTCATCGTGAGCGTCCTTGGCCGACAGCAGTTGCTGCTCCAGCACTTTGACGTCATCGACCAGCGCAAAGCGGTTCTTCAGTACCGACAACTCACCCAGCCAGCGCTGGATGCCGGAGATTTCCCGCTCCAGACGCATCAGCTCCTGAGTGCCGCCGCGCTGATCGTTTTGCAGATCGTCCTGCTCACGACGGTAGTGCTCGGCCTGAATGGTCAGCTCCTCCTTGCGCGCCGTGGCGTAGTCCGACCAGGTGCCGAGCAACGAGTCGAGCAACGGCGACAGGCGATGCAGCTTGCCGCGCAGCACATCACGCTGTTTGACGCCGTTGGCCAGGGCTTCGACCAGTGGACCGGCAGCGACCAGCGAGTTGTAGTCCTGTTCCATGCGACGCACGTCGCGAAACGCTTCTTCGCACGCCGCGATGTAATCGACGCTGCCGGAACGCAGGCTGTGTTCGAAGGCATCGAGGAACAGTTGCTTGAGCTTGGCTGCGGTGATTTCGCGCATGTGCAGCAGGTTGATGAACAGCGCGCGGAAAGTCTTCAGGCTCTGCTCGCTGGTGGAGCGCAGCGGGATCAGGGTCAGGTCGAGCGGGATCGACGTATGACCGCCAACCAGCAAACGCCGCAGTTCATCAGGCTTGAGTTCGTAAGCCTTCAGGCCTTCCTTCTCAAGGTTGCTGAACAGCTCTTTCTGGCGCAGGCAGGTATCGTTTTTCTGGTAATGCGCCAGATCGAGCTTGCCGGCATAGGCGAAGAACTGGTGACCGAAACCGCCACCCGGGCCGCGACCGACCACGCCGATCACATGCGGACCGTGGGGCAGGTTGACTTCGACGAGGATGTAGCTGGTGTCGGAAGCAAAGTAGAAGCGCCGGGATTGTTCCAGGCTGTATTTGCCGAAACTCATGTCCGACATGCGCGCCAGGATCGGGAACTGCAAAGCGTTGATCGAGGCGGATTTACCGAGGTTGTTCGCGCCGTAGACCGACAGCGGTTCTTCCAGCGGAAACAGGCCAAGGCTGTAACCGGCGGTGTTCAAAAGGGCAAAGCGGCGGATGCCGTAGCGTTCCTGACTCATGCGTCGGACTCCTGTTCTTCGGCAATGGCGCGGGCCAGTGCGTCTTCTTCGCTCTCTTCTTCAAATTCGCTGAGATCGAGCGGGTCGTCGGTGGCGAGGAATTTCGCCTCGGCCTCCTCGTCGATCAACACTGGCGCCGGCAATGGCAGAACGCTGTGCACGCTGGCCGCCAGATCGCGGTCCTGCTGGACCGACAGACAGACGTCGAGGAAGCGGTGCATCGGCGGCAGGAAACGGTACACGCCGTTTTCTTCGCCGGCGAAACCGAGCTGGGTCATGCGGCGCATGATCTTTTCTTCGAGCTCTTCAACGGTCTGCACTTCGGCCTGGATGAACAGGTCGCGGTACTTTTCCAGCAGCGATGGCAGCTCTTCGCGGCCGAGGCTGCCGCCGTCGAGCACGGCGATCGGATCGCGGCCCTGATCGGCGAGATGCTCGACGAGGATGAAGGTGAACAGCGCCAGACGCTGGGCGGTCTTGTTCACCGCCGCAGCGGCCATGTCCGGCACGAAGTAATAGAAACCACGGGTGTCGCAGACCAGTTCGAACCCCAGCGCCTTGAACAGCGTGCGGTACTGGTCCTGGAAGTTCGACAGTTGGGCGTACAGCTCCGGATCGCGGCGGCTGACGTGGTAACCCTTGAACAGCTCGCGGAAGATCGGCGCGAGTTGCGACAGTTCGGAAAGATCAAGATGCATTGGGGATGCTCGCAGAATCCTCGGCGGCGGCGTCGCCGGCCGAGAGCAGGGCGAAGGAGCGCAGGCTGACCTGGTGCTCGTGAGTGTGGTATTCGCGGCGTTCCAGACGCTCGCGCTTGAAGCGTTTTTCCCGCGACAGGCGCGAGAACCAGTAAAGCAATTCGTCGGTAGCGCCGTCCGGCTCCTGCTCCAGCAGCCAGGTCATCAGGTCCGGCATCGGCAGGGATTCTTCGCAGCGGTCGACCATCTCGCGCACGGTGCGCGGTGCGCGCGGGGCATCGCCGGTCTTTTGCGACTTGTGCGCCTTGGGGAAGCGCGCCGGTTTCGGCTCGAAACGGGCCAGGGCGTAGACGTAGGCTTCAACCTGACTGGCGCTGCCGAGAAAGGTGCTTTGAGGCCGGGTGAACAGCGGCATCGCGGCTTGCGGCACGGCGTCGATGCCTTTGCGGCGGATCGCGGCCAGCGCCAGCGCAGCTCCACGGGTCACGGCGTTGTGCCGGCGGGCTTCTTCACGCAACGGCAGCAGCAGTTCCCGGGCATGACGCAGGGTCAACTGGGCGCTGGTCTGCATTTCGAGGATGCGTGCGTGGGTGCGCAGCAGCATGTCGTCATCGACCAGATGGCCGAGGCGCTGCTGTTCGCTGAGCATCTTCAGCAGCACGGTTTCGACCTTGCGCACGCCTTGTTCGAAGGCGCCGTCGGCGTTCACCAGATCGATCATCGGCTCGACGTATTCGTCCCAGGTCGCCAGTACTTCGGCGTAACGCTGACGCAGCGGGATCTGCCGATCACTGGTCTTGGCCCGTTCGGCCACGGCCACCAGCGCCTGTTCGTCGTTGTCGAGCTTCTTCAGAACGTCGCGCACGCGCATGTCGAGCAGACGCAGCTGGCGCGCCAGATCACTGCCGTCACGGACGTCGAACGCATCCTGGATGTAACCGGCCAGACGTTCGAGGTGACGCAGATAGGCTTCGATCTCCAGGCACAGGCCCAGACGGTGTTCCCGACGCAGGTAGGCGAGGAAGTCGTGAATCTGCGCGTTCAGCTCGAAACGGTTCGGGCTTTTGGCCACAGGCACCAGAATGTCGAGGCGAATCCACACGTCGAGCAGGCTGGTGATGTCCTGCGGCGTGCTGTCCAGTTGTTGGGCGGCCAGTTGCGTGCGCAGTTCGTTGAGGCTCAGGGTGCCTTGGTCGAAGTGCTCGCACAGTGGCTCCAGAAGTGCCCAGTGTTCAGCGAGGGCGCGCAAGACGCGCTTGGGTTCGATCATCGGAATGGCCGGCTGGTTGGCGATTAAAAGCCGCGATTGTACTGCATCACGCGGGATGCGATTCACTCTCGGGACGGGCTGTCGCTTTTCTTTGCGTCAAGGTATCGGTCAAGACTATCGATCAACAGCGGGCGATCTTGAGCGAAGGGCGGTAGAATCAGCGCACTTCAGTTATCCACAAGTGGCCGACCCTTGCTAATCGAGTCCCGCCGCCGCGCCTATTTGAACGCCATGCAGGTGGTCAACTGGCTGCCGCGCACCGAATTGCCCTTTGCCGCGCCGTCACGGCCCGAGCTGCTGGATGTTGTCGAGCCTGAGCCCGAAGCTCCGGTGCTCGTGGCACCAGCACCGCAGGCGGATGCGCCGGTGCAACCTGCCGCACGTTCGGTCGAACGGCCGAAGGTCGAGGTCCCGCGACCTTCGCTGGCCAGCACCCGCACGGGCGCCAAACCGGTGGAAGAGGTCGACGAAACGCCCGTGGTGGTCAAAGCGGCGCCAATACCACCACCGCGTTTTACCCTGCAATTGCTGCGGGCCGGTCGCTGCCTGCTGTTGGTAGAGTTACCCACAGGCGATTCTTTCCAGTCCCGCGATCCGGCCTATCTGTTGCTCAAGGACATGCTGCGCGCCGCCGGTCTGCCGGATGCGCCGCAGATCGTCGGCGACCCGGTGCGTTGGCCGTTGCTGGTGCGTGGCTCGATGGATCAGGGACCTGACGCGGCCCGGGACTTCGTCCAGGGGTTCCTGTCGGTTCAAATGGAGACTGCGCCGTGCGCCTGCCTGTGGCTGATCGGCCTGCCGGCGGTGCGTTTTGCCGGCGAAGCGGATGCCGAAGCGTTCAACCGCGAGTTGCAAATCGAGGGTCTTGGCCTGGCGTGGGCCGTGCCGGGGCTTGAATTGTTGATGGAAGAGCCACAGCGCAAGGCCGCCGTGTGGCAAGCCATGCGTCGGCTGATGGCGCGCTGGAAAGAATCGAATGAGTGACGCTGTAACGTTTCGCCCGATGATCGAAGCCGATCTGGACGCAGTGCTGAAAATTGAATTCGCGGCCTATAGCCATCCCTGGACTCGCGGGATTTTTCTCGATGGCCTGGGCAAATACCAGATCTGGCTGATGTTCGAAGGCGAGCAACAAGTCGGACACGGCGTGGTGCAGATCATTCTGGATGAGGCGCACCTGCTCAACATCACGGTCAAACCGGAGAATCAGGGGCGGGGCCTTGGGCTGATTCTGCTTGAGCACCTGATGTCCCGCGCCTACGCGGCGCACGCGCGGGAATGTTTCCTCGAGGTGCGCGACAGCAATACCTCGGCATTTCGCCTGTATGAGCGCTATGGCTTCAACGAAATCGGCCGGCGCCGGGATTACTACCCGGCGGTCGGCGGGCGTGAAGACGCCGTGGTCATGGCCTGCACCCTGGTCGACTGATCGGATTCAAAAAGCATTGCCCGCCGCTCCCACATTGGAATGCATTTCCGTGTGGGAGCAAGCCTGCTGGCGATAGCACGCTGACCGGCGATGCAGATCAACGATTCCCATCCATCGGATCGCGCCGCGCCAGTTCCGCCTCGTCGAGCCCATTGCCACCGCCGATGTCGTCCTCATGGACAATGCTCAAGTCCCAATCGGCCTGATTGCCTGTCCCGAGTTCGTCCGCATCGCGCGCGCCGTCTTCGTGGATCAGGGTTTCCGGGCTCAGGTCATCGTCGGTCGGCTCGTGATCAGCTACAGAGGCGCCGGTCATGCCAGCCTCCCGCACCCGTTCACGCGGCATCAGATGTTCACGCTCGGTTTCCGGCAGTTCATCACCGATCCTGGCGCTGGGCTGTTCGTCGTCGAAATCCAGCTCGTGCACCGATCCCATGCGGTCTTCGTTGTCATCGATGGGCTCCGGTTGCGCCGCGTCGAAGGGACGTCGTGAATCAGTCATGGCAAATCCTCATACTGTGGGCCTTACTGAGGTGGACTCACCGGGCACACGAGAAATTCCAACGAAATCACCTGCGATCCTTTCGTGACCCCGACGGACGGTTGTCTGTCAAAGCAGGGCATCTTTCTTGAGGCCTTACAGCATGCATGACTTACAAGACCTGATTGATAACAACGAGCGTTGGGCTGACGCGATCACCAAGGAAGACCCGGATTTCTTCGCCAAGCTGGCTCGCCAGCAGACGCCGGAATATCTGTGGATCGGTTGCTCCGACGCGCGGGTACCGGCCAATGAAATCGTCGGCATGTTGCCGGGGGATCTGTTCGTTCACCGCAACGTTGCCAACGTGGTATTGCACACAGACCTTAATTGCCTGTCGGTGATCCAGTACGCCGTGGACGTGCTCAAGGTCAAACACATCCTGGTCACTGGCCACTATGGCTGCGGCGGTGTGCGGGCGTCGATGCAGGATCGCCAGTTCGGCCTGATCGATGGCTGGCTGCGGTCGATCCGCGATCTGTATTACGAAAAGCGTGAAGAACTGGCCAGGTTGCCGACCGAAGAAGAGCAGGTCGATCGTCTGTGCGAGCTCAACGTGATCCAGCAAGTGGCCAACGTTGCCCACACCAGCATCATCCAGAACGCCTGGCATCGCGGGCAGAGCCTGTCGATCCACGGCTGCATCTACGGCATCAAGGATGGTCGCTGGAAGAGCCTGAACACGACCATCAGCGGTTTCGAACAACTGCCACCGCAATACCGTTTGCGGCCGGTCGGCGCGCCTTGATCCGCTGTTCAGCGTAAACCCTGGCGCCACCAGGCCTGCAAATAGCGCTGGCCTTCAAGATTGGGTGATTCGTCGTAGCCGGTGATCCACCCACGGCAGCGTGAACATCCGCAGCCGCAGGCAAACTGCCGCAACAGTTTGTCTTCGGTGGCGGTGTAATCCACGGTCAGTCGTTCTCCCTCGGCGATGTCTCGCAATGCCCATAGCCATAACTCGCTCATGTCGAGAAAGGTATTGGGATCGCAAGAGTGCTCGAGCACGCCGCAAAAGCGCGGATCGTAAAGATGGATGCCAACCTGCAGTTGCCGGGTCTGTCGGCACCGATAGGGCAGCAGTTGCCCTGAAACGCGGCACATTCGGCTGATGCGCAGGAAATCCCGGCACGCGACGACGGCGGTGGCCACTCCCTGTGGATCGTGAACAATCTCGAAGTCGCGCTTTGAAGGAAACCCCAGGCGGACCGGGAGTCCGGCAAAAGGATAGATGCCTTCGGTATCGTTCGGCGGTAATCCCTGTCGAGCATGAGTGTTCATAACGATCCCTGTTGGCCCAAGTGTCACGACTTTTACGGGCTGACCTCCTGTCAGTCCTGTAACACAGCAATTGGATCCAAGATCCATTAAATGACACTAGCGGTCTACTGTCAGATCTGACAGGCGAGATAGACGTTTTCCCGAGTCAGCCAAGGCTGACACGGGAATTTCACGCGTTGTTTCAGAGGTGGGGAGCCGGTGCGGCCATGGCCGGCAGCGGACCGTTCAGCTGTTGCAACTGGGTCTTGATCGGCGCGGTGGCGCACTTGGCAGCCGCCTGTTCGGCAGTCAGGTTGCGGATCGAGGTGTAGAACAGCTCACAGGTCTTGACCTTCTGCGTTACTTGCCAGGTCTGCGTGCAACTGTTCAGCAAGGTTTTCGGATCAGTGCCCGGTTTGCTGCCCATCCCGGCCTGCCAGCAGGCAGCGCTCAAGTCTTGCCCCATCACTTTCAAACCTGCCGCATCGGCCTTGGCCTGGGCATCGTCGCCGGTGTAGTTGGCCGGGTCGGCGGCGTACCAGATGTAACTCGGGTGGTTGGAACCCAGCACCGGCACGTTCACACCTGCACTTGGACTGATGGTGGCCAGGCCCAGTACATTCACGGTGGCGCCGTATTGCTGTTTGATCCAGTTACGCACTGGCGCGCCGAAAGCGACCATTGGCAGAGTGGCGCCTTTGGCGTTCTGACTGACTTCCTTGACCATGGTGGTCTGGTAGTCCTTGAAGTAGTCGTAGACCCCTTCCAGGGTGCTGCCTGCGCTGGCGGGCGCGGCAATCGGCGCGATGTCGATGATGGTCTGGTAGCCCGGCGTCTGGTCGGCAGGAATGCCGTTGTCGGTCAGCAGCGCAGCCCAGCGGTCGGTGGTATTGGAGCGCAGGTAATCCTGGGCCTGGGTCAGCGAGTAATCCGGCGGGAAGTGCAGCAGTTCGACGCTTTTACGGTTTTCCAGGGCCATGCCCAGTGGCAGGAACAGATACCAGCTGTACGCCCATTTGCCATCGGCGTTGAGCTTGCTGGCGCCGGTGTAGGCCAGGTCGCCGGCGTCCAGCAGCGCGGTCAGCGGCTTGTCATAGCCTTTCGGCACGCCGCTGATCTCGGCATAGATCTGCCCGTTGTCATTCTTCACCAGCACCTTGGCACCGGCGTAGCCATCGCGCTGCACGCTTTGGCTCAGGTAATGGGCGACCGTCTGCTCAAGCGTCCAGTTGCGAAAGCAGATCACGCTGCAATTGTTGGGATAAGCGAAGAGGCGGGTGACGCGTTCGGTGCTGCCCAGTTTCAGATCGACATCGGCATGGGCGGCTGCGCTCAATGTGAGCGCAGCGAGGGTGAGTCCTGCGAGTTTGAACATGCTCAGATCCTTTTCAGCGTGGGTTCCCCGTTGTTCGGGTGCGCCACATATTGGATCAGCTGTGTGATGGCGAGAAGCCGTCAGTCACAGTTTTTTGAGCTGTACTGCAGGACCTGTCCTCAGGCCTTGAAATGCAGGGCGTTGGTCAAGTCGCCCATTGGCTTCTGGCCCCGGCCGATCATCGCATCGTCACGTTGCTTGATACCCGCCAGTGTCTCCAGCTGGAAGACTCGGGTAATCAGACGCAGGATCGAAGCGGTGTCATAGACCGTGTGATCCACCGTGCCTTTGCGGGCAAACGGTGACACCACCAGCGCCGGCACCCGTGATCCCGGGCCCCAGCGATCGCCCTTGGGTGGCGCGACGTGGTCCCACCAGCCGCCGTTCTCATCGACGGTCACGATCACCACCATGTTTTTCCACTGTGGGCTTTCCCGCAGCACTTTCAGGGCACGAACGATGTGGCGGTCGCCCGAAGCCACGTCGGCGTAACCGGCGTGCATGTTCAGGTTGCCCTGGGGCTTGTAGAAGCTCACGGCCGGCAACTTGCCCGCTTCGGCATCGGCGAAGAATTTGTTGGTGCTCGACTCATCGCCCAGGCCGGCGTCGCGCAGGCGCTTGCTGCGCTCTTCGGGATGCTCCGGGCCTTGTTGCTGGAAGTAGTTGAACGGCTGATGGTGGTACTGGAAGTTGGGGATTTTCGGGATGCCACCCGAATCCTTGTACTGATCCAGCGTCGCCTGCCAGGCACCGGCGTACCACGCCCAGTCGATGTTCTTCTTCGACAGCTTGTCGCCGATGTGCTCGTGGGTCTGGGGCACCAGGACGTTCGGCAGATCGGCTTTGGAATAGGCCGGACGCTCCGGGTCGCGGATCCATGTCGGCCAGTAGGGCGGGGCGAGGGTGTTGACCCCGTAACCGTCCGGGGTCAATGCGCTCGGGCCGAACTGTGGCGGCCCGGTCATGGCGCTGGCCGGGGATGGCTCAAGCGGCTTGAGGCGCGGATCCGCCGGGTCATCACTTTGCAGCGCGGCGATCTGGCTTTTGGCGACCGAACTGGCGGCGTTCGGGTAGAACGGCGCGGTGGCGCTGATCAGGTATTGATGATTAAGGAACGAGCCACCGAAGGCGCCCTGGAAGAAGTTGTCGCACAGCACGAATTCCTGGGCCACGT
Source organism: Pseudomonas sp. SDO52101_S400 (assembly GCF_054071635.1). NCBI lineage: Bacteria > Pseudomonadati > Pseudomonadota > Gammaproteobacteria > Pseudomonadales > Pseudomonadaceae > Pseudomonas > Pseudomonas sp. SDO52101_S400. The sequence continues at coordinate 14,368 of NZ_JBSVWF010000043.1, forward strand.
CCCACAGGCGCAGGGAATAACGGCTCTGGGCGTAGTGTCCCATGGTCAGACCACCGGAGTCGGCCCAGGCGACAAAACCGTCGTTCTTGCCGCCGTTGATCTGCATCTGGTTCTGATAGAACACGTGCCACAAGTCGCGAGTCACCAGACCGAGCGGCAAGTCCTCGGCGTTCGGGCCTTTGAGGGCGAAAGGCGCGTTGGGCAGGTTTTCCTGAAACTGCACGGCGTTGGGATAGGTCACGCCGTCGAGCGTTTGCGGGCCGATCTGCAACACACCGCCCCAGGCCGGCGGCAGGGTCTGCAGCAGGCTGCCGTCGCGGTCGCGCTGTTGGTATTCCTCAGGCTTGAGTGCTGACAGCGGTTTCTCGACACCGGGGAAATCACCGAACAGGTTATTGAAGCTGCGGTTCTCGGCGTAGATCACCACGACGGTCTTCACCTGATCGCGCAAGGCCTTGTCCAGTTCGGCAGGCGAGAGTGGGCGCTCCTCGGGTTTGCCTGGCTGATCGCCGGCATTCCCACACCCGGCCAGCGTGGCGCCCACACCCAGGACGGCGACACCGCCGAGAAAGCGGCGGCGACTGGTATCAGTGGGATTGTCGGATTCAGGAGAGGAGGGATCTTTGCCGTCGGTGTCGTCGTTCATGTAGAAGTCCGTTTTTTGCTTAATTGTTTCAGTATGTTTCGGGCGGACGCTAGCAAGGGAATGTGACGGTTGGGTGACAAAAGGTGCGGTGTTTGCCACCCGCCACCACTGCTAGACTGGCGCAGTATTGAATCCGGCCCAGGTGAAACCATGAAGCCTTCAGTAGTACTTGATCTGCAACGAGCCGCCATTCGTGAATTGGTCGATCGCTTTCCGACGGCCAACCCTCGTGTCTTCGGTTCGGCATTGTTGGGGACTGACGTAGAAGGCAGTGATCTTGACCTGTTGGTCGACCCACTTCCCGGGGCAACGCTGTTTGACCTTGGCGGGCTTCAGGTTGAGCTTGAAGACTTGTTGGGCATTTCTGTCGATCTGTTGACGCCGGGAGACTTGCCCGTGAAGTTCCGTCAACAGGTGCTGGATCAGGCCCGTCCCGTATGATCGAGAATCGGATTGGCGATTACCTCGAACACATGCGCCAAGCCGCAGGCGATGCGCTGATCTTTGTCGAGGGACTGAATAAAGACGAGTTCGTTGAAGATAAGCGCACCCAGCAAGCGGTGATCATGAGTCTGGTCATCATTGGCGAAGCGGCTACCAAGATCATGGATCGTTTCCCGGAGTTCGCGGCTCAAAATAACCAGGTTCCGTGGCGCAGCATGCGCGGTATGCGTAACCGGATCGCTCACGGCTATTTCGATATCAATCTCGATGTGGTTTGGGACACGGTTCAGAGCGCCCTGCCTGAGCTGTTGAAAGTCTTACCTCTACAGCCAAGCTGACCACGCCTGCTGGAAACAGGCGTGGTCATTTCAAATTACGGCATCACCGGCGGCGTATACGCCAATGTCGTCCCCAGCGCCCACAGCAACAGCAGCACCAGCGGCGTGTGCACCAGCAGTTGCACGAACGAGAAACCGATCAGGTCCCGCGCCTTTAACCCCAGCACGCCCAGCAGCGGCAGCATGTAGAACGGGTTGATCAGGTTCGGCAGGGCTTCGGCGGCGTTGTAGATCTGCACGGCCCAGCCCAGGTGGTACTTCAGATCGGTGGCCACCTGCATCACGTACGGCGCCTCGATGATCCACTTGCCGCCGCCGGACGGAATGAAGAAACCGAGAATCGCCGAGTACACGCCCATCAGCAGCGCATAGGTGTCGTGGGAAGCGATGCTGACGAAGAACGTCGAGATGTGATGGGCCAGGGTCTGGGCGTCGGTGCCCTTGACCGTGGTCATCAGCGCGGCAATCGAGCCGTACAGCGGGAACTGGATCAGTACGCCGGTGGTGGTCGGCACCGCGCGCGCCACCGCATCGAGGAAACTGCGCGGGCGCCAGTGCAGCAAGGCGCCGAGCATGATGAACAGAAAGTTGTAGGTGTTGAGCCCGGAAATCGCGGTGATCGCAGGTTTGGTCGAGAACTCGTGGAACAGCCATCCGGCGGCGAGCAGCACCAGCACGATGATCAGCAGCGGACTGTGTTCCAGCCATTCGCCGGGCCGTGTGCGCGGTTGCAGCGGAGGCAGGTTGAAGGCCGGGTCGATGCCGCAGGCCTTGGCATCGCGCGCCGAGTTCGGGCCGGGTGCGGTGGCGTAGGCGATGATGATCGAGATCACCACCAGCGCAAGCAGCATCACGCCCGACTGCCAGAGAAAAATCGTCTGAGTGAAGGGAATCACCCCGGTGATCGACAGAATCGACGGCGGCAGGCTGGCGGGGTTGGCTTGCAACTGTGCGGCAGAGGACGACAGGCCCAGTGCCCACACCGCGCCAAGGCCCAGATAAGCCGCGGCACCGGCAGCACGGTAGTCCATTTTCAGATCGGTGCGGCGGGCGAGGGCGCGCACCAGCAGACCGCCAAATACCAGCGACAGGCCCCAGTTGAGCAACGATGCGACCATCGAGATCAGCGCGACCCAGGCCACGGCGGAGCGGCCGTTCTTCGGGATCCGCGCCAGTCGATCGATCAGTTTCACGGCGGGCGGTGAGCTGGCCACCACGTAACCGCCGATGACCACGAAAGCCATCTGCATGGTAAAGGGGATCAGGCTCCAGAAACCGTCACCGAAGGCCATGGCGGCGTCGCCAGGTTTGGCCCCCATGGCCAGGGTGGCCAGCGCGACGATGATCACCGCCAGTGCAGCGAACACCCAGGAGTCGGGAAACCAGCGTTCTGCAAAACTGGAGCAGCGCAAAGCAAAGCGCGCAGAGCGGCTATCTTCGATATCAACGGCCACGGGAGTACCTCGGATTTTTATGTTTATTGTGGTCTTCGGGGCTTGGCCGGCCCGTCTGGACAGGTGCCAACAGTAAATCAACCGGCGGATTTTTGTGACCGTGTTTTGCTGAATCAGACTATGGTCTAACGGGTTGTTCAACGGCCCATTTGCGTAGACCATGGGCGCCTTGGTTTTTCGCCTGCCAGAGTTCTTTGACATGACTGCCCATTCCACTGCCCGACCGGCGCCGTTCAGCCGTTCCGACTACAAGACCCTCGGCCTTGCGGCCCTGGGCGGGGCGCTGGAGATCTACGATTTCATCATTTTCGTGTTCTTCGCCCTGACCCTCAGCCAACTGTTCTTCCCGCCGGAAATGCCTGAGTGGCTGCGCCTGCTGCAAAGCTTCGGGATCTTCGTCACCGGGTATCTGGCGCGGCCGTTGGGCGGGATCCTGATGGCGCATTTCGCCGACCGGCTGGGGCGCAAGAAGGTCTTCAGCCTGAGCATCCTGATGATGGCGCTGCCGTGCCTGCTGATCGGGATCATGCCGACCTACGCGCAGATAGGTTATTTCGCACCTTTGTTGCTGTTGGCGTTGCGCATCCTGCAAGGCGCGGCGGTGGGCGGTGAAGTGCCGAGCGCCTGGGTCTTCGTGGCCGAGCACGCGCCGGCCGGCCATCGCGGTTATGCACTGGGCTTTCTGCAGGCCGGGCTGACCTTTGGCTACCTGATCGGCGCACTGACTGCGACCTTCCTCGCACAAGTCTTCACCCCCGCCGAAGTGCTGGATTACGCGTGGCGCTATCCGTTTCTGCTCGGTGGTGTGTTCGGCGTGATCGGCGTCTGGCTGCGTCGCTGGCTGAGCGAAACCCCGGTGTTCATGGCCATGGAAGCGCAGCGTGAGACACGGGTCGAACTGCCGTTGCGCACGGTGTTGCGCGAGCATCGTCTGGCGATGCTGCCGGCCATGCTGCTGACGTGTGTGCTGACTTCGGCAGTGGTGGTGTTCGTCGTCATCACCCCGACGATGATGCAAAAGACTTTCGGCATGACTGCCAGCCATACCTTTGCACTGAGTGCCCTGGGCATCGTTTTCCTGAACATCGGTTGCGTGATTGCCGGCGGGCTGGTCGATCGCATCGGCGCCTGGCGCACTGTCATGCTCTACAGCCTGTTGTTGCCACTGGGCATCGGCGTGCTCTACACCTGCCTAATTGTCGGCGGTGACTGGGTCGGTCTGGCTTACGCCATCGCAGGGCTTTGCTGTGGCGTGGTCGGTGCGGTGCCGTCGGTCATGGTCAGTCTGTTTCCGGCACGTATTCGCGTATCGGGCATTTCCTTTACCTACAACATTGCCTACGCCGCCTGGGCCAGTGTCTCACCGTTGCTGCTGATCGGTCTGATGCCGTGGAGCCCATGGATCTGCGTGATGTTCTGTGCGGTGATGGGTCTCGTGGGCATCGCCAGCGCGGCGTATTTCGGCTCGCGGATGCTGCGTGCAGGACATTGTCAGGTGGCTGGAGCAGCCTGATTTACCGAGGCGTAACTATTTTTGTAGGACAAGGCTAAAACGCACTTCAGAAAAGATCTCCAAGGCCGATGGTTAGGCTGCAACCCCGCTTTCCATCCAGTCCATCGGTGCTTTCCCATGTTCAACAAACGCCTCAAGCAAGAGCTGGCGGCTCTTCGTGAAGAACTCTCCAGCCTTCTGCAAGTGAAGGAGAGCCTGGAAAGCGAGATGCTGGTGCTGACCCTTGAGCCCGACGGGCGGATTCAATCGGTCAACCAGAACTTCCTCAATGAAATGCTCTACAAGAGCCATGACCTGGTCGGTCGCGCCATCGAAGACATCGTGCCGGCCCATGTGAAGTCCGACGAATTTCATCACCGTTTCAAGGCTGCATTGACCCGCGGCGAGCATTTCGCCGGTGCCGTGCGTCTGTCGCGCGGCAATGGCGAAGAGGCATGGCTGCGTTCGATCGTTCAGCCGATCCGCTCATCGGACGGGCGGATCAAGCATTTCTCGATTTTCTCCAGCGACCTGACCCGAACCATCGAAGCCTCCCGCGAGCACGAAAACCTGATCGGCGCGCTGGTGCGTTCGACGGCGGTGATCGAGTTCGACCTCAACGGTAACGTGCTGAGCGCCAACGATCGCTTCCTTCAGGGCATGGGCTACAGCCTGGCGCAGATCAAGGGCAAACATCACCGTATGTTCTGTGAGTCGGGCGAGGCCAACAGTGCCGAATATCAGAATTTCTGGCGTCGCCTGAATAACGGCGAATTCGTTGCCGGACGCTTCAAGCGGATCGACTCCCATGGTCGGGAGGTCTGGCTGGAGGCGTCCTACAACCCTGTACTCGACGCCAACGAAAAACTCTACAAAGTGGTGAAGTTCGCCACCGTGATCACCGATCAAGTCAATCAGGAGCAAGCCGTCGCCGAGGCCGCCAACATTGCCTACAGCACGTCCTTGCAGACCGACAGCACCGCCCAGCGCGGAACCCGTGTGGTGACTGAAGCGGTCAATGTGATGCGCGATCTGTCGAAGCACATGCAGACCGCCGGCGAAGGCATCGAAGCGCTGAACGAGCAATCGCAAGTGATCGGCACCATCGTCAAGACCATCAGCGGCATCGCCGAACAGACCAACCTGCTGGCGCTCAACGCCGCCATTGAAGCCGCCCGTGCAGGGGAGCAGGGCCGTGGTTTTGCGGTGGTGGCCGACGAAGTGCGGCAACTGGCTTCACGCACCAGCCAGGCGACCGAGGAAATCGTCGGAGTGGTGCGCCAGAACCAGGACATGGCGCGCAACGCCGTGGCGCTGATGACCGACGGCAAGCTTCAGGCAGAGCAAGGTCTGGCCCTGGCGGCGGAAGCGGGGACGGTGATCGTCGAGATCCAGGATGGCGCGCAGAAAGTGGTGGACGCGGTGGGCCAGTTCGCCAACCAGCTATCCAGCTGATGCCTGCCAGGCGAAGGGATTGTCCATGGCAATCCCTTCGCTGTTTTTATCCCGCTACAATCGGCTCTTTTTCCCGGAGCAGATCCCATGAGCGAGTCCTTCCGTCGCCCGGTTCCCCTGAACAAAGCCTACCGTTTGCTCAATCACGGGCCGACCGTGCTGGTCAGCGCCGCCCATGACGGGCAGCGCAATATCATGGCTGCAGCCTGGGCCATGCCGCTGGATTTCGAACCGCCGAAAATCGCGGTGGTGCTGGACAAGTCCACCTGGACCCGGCAACTGCTCGAGGCCTCGGGCACCTTCGTTCTCAACGTTCCTTGCGTGAATCAGGCCGACATTGTGCAGACCGTCGGTTCGACTTCGGGCCTGGAAATCAATCGTGAACAAGGGCAGGACAAGTTCCAGGCATACGGCTTGCTGAGCTTCTCTGGCGAGCAGGTCGAGGCACCGATGCTCGACGGTTGCGTAGCGTGGCTCGAATGCCGGCTGCTGCCGGAGCCGCGCAATCACGAACAGTACGATCTGTTCCTGGCCGAGGTGATTGCGGCGCAGGCTGATTCGCGGGTGTTCAGCGATGGGCGTTGGCATTTTGAAGGGCATGACGGTTTGCGCACTTTGCACCATGTGGCCGGTGGGCATTTCCTGACGATTGGTGATCCGGTGGATGGCAAGACGCTGTCCGTCTGAGCGCCGCTTGATGGCAAAACGTCGCTGGATGTTGCAAGGTAGGGGCATTGTCTAATCCATCAGGCGTCTGCCCCATGTTTTCCAGTTACCTTGCACCGTTGTTGTCGCTGGCGCTGCTGTGGACGGTTGCCGTGGTGACCCCCGGGCCGAACTTTTTCAACATCGCGCAGCTGGCCGTCAGTCGTTCCCGACGCCATGGAGTGGTGGCGGCGCTCGGCGTGGCGAGCGGAACGGTGTTATGGGGGCTGGCCGGTGGCCTGGGCATCCAGTCGTTATTCAGTGCCGCACCAGCGCTCTATCTGAGCTTCAAGATTGCCGGCGGCTGCTACCTGATCTATCTCGGACTCAAGCAATTCAAGCGAAAGGCCCCTCTCACGCAAGGGGCACCTGACGCTACTGAGCAAACGTTGCTCGGTGCCTATGGGCGAGGTTTTCTGGGCAACATGACCAACCCCAAATCGGCGCTGTTCGTGGCGACGATCTTCGCCACCGCCATGCCGGCCCATGTGCCGCCGATGCTGCTTGCGCTGGCGGTCCTGACCATGGCAACGCTGTCTTTCAGTTGGTACTGCAGTGTGGCGCTGTTCTTCGCCAGCCGACGGATTGCCGGCGTCTACGAGCGCTCACGCACATGGCTGGATCGGCTGGCGGGTGGTTGCTATTTGCTGTTCGGTGCGCATCTGGTGGCGAATCGCTGACCGGAAATCAGGCGGCGGATGACGCTTGTTTCGCTGTCATCAATTGCTCGACGGAGCTTAGATTCTGACCATCGGAATGCTCGGCCGAACGGATTCATGGACATACAAAAAAGGCTTACCTCTCGGTAAGCCTTTTTCAGTTGGCTGGGAGATTCAGCGTAGGCAATACATTTTGAGGTGCCTGCATGGCTGTTTTTTTCAGACTGACTTCATGGGCTTGATCAGACTTTCCGCCGGAATACCGAACAACTCGTGAAGTTTCCAGATCATGGGAAGCGTCAGAGCACGTTTGCCATTCAGCACCTCATAAACGCGATTTGTCCGGCCAATTGCAGGGGCGAGATCGGCTGCCGACAGCCCGGACTGCTCCATCCGAAACCTTATGGCATCAATCGGGTTGGGCAGATCAAGTGGGAAGTGCCTGGCCTCATAGGACTCGATAAGGGTGATCATGATGTCGAAGTAATCACCTTCAGGCGTGCCGGGTTCTGGCTCATTCTCGAAAAGAGCGGACACGTCTTTGAGCGCCGCACGGTAGTCTTCTTCGGTATGAATCGGACGTATGTTCATGGGTTACTCCATTTCGACGGTATCAGCGTCGATTGCGTTGTACTGTTTGTGAGAGCTCTGCATGCACTCTATCCCGGACAGCATTTTTCCGATGTAGGAAAAGGCAATGTGATTTAGCCGAATCGGATTCATGGACATACAAAAAAGGCCTACCTCTCGGTAAACCTTTTTCAGTTGGCGGAAGGGATTTCAATCCCCCAACGCTACGCCTTCACGCCGAGGATCCGCCCCACCGGCCAGTGTTGATTTCCCCTGCGTATCCTTGACCCGCACGATGGCCTGGGTGCCGCTGGTCATGTCGATTTCGCTCACGGCGTGGCCCTTGTCCTTGAGCGCCTGAATCAATCCGGGGGTGAACTGACCCTGCTCCAGCTCCGTCGGGCCGTTGCGGCTGCCGAAGTTGGGCAGGCTGATGGCGCTTTGCGGGTCGAGGTTCCAGTCGAGCAGGCCGACCGTGGTTTTGGCCACGTACTCGATGATCTGCGAGCCGCCAGGGGAGCCAACGGTGGCGACGAACTCGCCGCTGTTGCGATCGAAGATCAGGGTCGGGGCCATTGATGAACGCGGGCGTTTGCCGGGTTCTACGCGGTTGGCGACTTTCTGGCCGTTTTCTTCGGGGATGAACGAGAAATCGGTCATCTGGTTGTTGAGGAGGAAGCCCTGAACCATCAGGTGCGAGCCGAACGCTGCCTCGATGGTGGTCGTCATCGACACGGCGCCACCGAAGTCATCCACGGCCACCACTTGCGAGGTGGAGATGCGCAGCGGCGAGCGGTCTGGTGCGTAGGCCACCTGCACGCCCGGCGGTGTGCCGGGTTTGGCGCTGCCCATGCTGCGTTCGCCGATCAGGCTGGCACGGCTGGCCAGGTAACCCGGATCGACCAGGCCCTTGACCGGCACCGGCACGAAGTCGGTATCGGCTACGTACTGCGCGCGGTCGGCGTAGGCCAGGCGCTCGGCTTCGGCGATCAGGTGCACGGCTTGCGGCGCAGGTTCGGTACCGGCGGGCTTATCGGTCTTCACAGGCTTGAGCGGCGTCAGGGACAGACGCGGGTCGCGAGTCTCCAGTGCCTGCAAGGTGCCGAGAATCTGCGCCACCGCAATCCCGCCCGATGAGGGTGGCGGCATCCCGCACACCTGCCAGCGTTTGTAGTCGGTGCACAGTGGCGCGCGCTCCTTGGCCTGATAGTGCTGAAGGTCGTTCAGCGACAGGCTGCCGGGGTTGGCGTGGCCCTGAACCTTGGCCACGATCTCTTCGGCGATCGGGCCTTTGTACAGTGCATCCGCACCTTCATTGGCGATGCGTTTGAGCACGGCGGCCAACGCCGGGTTCTGCAAGCGAGTGCCGACGGCTTTGACGCTGCCGTCGCTGTTCAGAAAATACCTGGCCATGTCCGGCGAGCGGCGAATCACCGGGTCGGATTCCAGCAGCGAATACAGGCGCGGCGAGATCGCAAAACCCTGCTCAGCGAGTTTGATTGCCGGCTCGAACAACGTCGCCCACGGCAAGCGGCCGTGCTTTTTGTGCGCCAGTTCCAGCGCTCGCATCACGCCCGGCGTGCCGACGGAGCGTCCGCCGATCTGCGCCTGAGGGAACGGCATCGGTTTGCCGTCGGCCTGTAGAAACAGCTTCTCGGTCGCACCGGCCGGTGCGGTTTCGCGACCGTCGTAGGTGCGCACCTGTTTGCCATCCCACAGCACGATCATCGCGCCACCACCGATCCCCGAGGACTGCGGTTCGACCAGGGTCAACACGGCTTGCATCGCGATGGCGGCATCGATGGCGGAACCACCCTGACGCAACATTTCGCGACCGGCTTCGGCGGCCAGCGGATTGGCAGCGGCGGCCATGTGTTTCTCGGCGTGGCTGGCTTGCAAGCCAGTGCGGTAACCGGAGGCGGCTTCCGGTGCCAGCGGCAAGGTCGAGGAGGGCGGTGCGTTGCAGGCGGCGAGGGTGATGGCGCTGACAATCAAGGTCAGCGCAGGCAGGCGAAAGCGGCTCAGGGGCAGGGCTGGAAACACGCGGGGCTCTCCGTCCGTGGGATAAAAGTCTGACGGACTGTATCGGCCGACCGTGCAGGACGCAAACCGTCGGTACGTTTGCCCTTCATGCCTTGGCGAATTTTCTGTAGGGTCAGGGGCAAATGTGAAGCCAGAACAATCAACAAGAGGCCACCATGCACAGCGAGTTTCCGACTCAGTCCAGCTACCGCCATCAACGCGAACAGTTTCTTGCCGCCGCCACCGCGGCCGGTGCGACGCTCACCTCCTACGCACATCCGCGCTGCGGGCCGTCTGGCGAGCCGTTGAGCTCCGACGTTGCAGTGCTGGGTGATCCGCAAGCCAAACGGCGTCTGGTGGCGCTCAGCGGCACCCACGGGGTGGAGGGCTATTACGGTTCGGAATGTCAGATCGACTGGTTGAAGCATTTCACTCCAGGCTCGCTGCCAAAGGATGTGGCGGTAGTGATGATCCACCTGATCAACCCTTGGGGCACCGCGTGGCTGCGGCGGGTCAACGAAGACAACATCGACCTCAATCGCAATCATCTGGATTTCAATCAACCGCTTCCGGACAACCAGGCTTACGCCGCGCTGCATGAGATCTACGCCTGCACCGATTTGAACGGCCCCGAGCGGCAGCGCGCCGATGCCTTGCTCGATGCGCAAATCGCCGAGCACGGCTGGCCGGCGGTAATGTCCATTGTCGAGGGCGGGCAGCACAGTCATCCCGATGGATTGTTCTTTGGCGGACTCGCGCCGAGCTGGTCGAATCGCACGCTGCATTCAATCATCGAGAGTCATCTGGCCGGTGCTGAAACCGTGATGTGTTTTGACCTGCACACCGGCGCTGGCGAGTACGGGCATCCGATGCTGCTGACGATAACCCAGGCGCCGTATCCGGCACAGGCCCAGGCGCAATCCATTTACGGCCCGTGGCTCTACACGCTGCACACCGGTGCCGAAACCTTGAGTGATACCGGCGTTGCAGCAACCGCCACCGGGTACACCTCGCAGGCACTGCTCAATGCGCTGCCGAATGTGCAGCTGATGCCGTTCGTGATCGAGTGCGGCACTTATCCGGGGCCGGACGTGCATCGTTACTTGCGCGACGATCACTGGTTGCATCTGCATGGCGATCCGCTGGACGCGACGGGGCGCGAGATCAAATTGAATCTGCTGGAGCAGTTCTATCCGGCGGATCCGGACTGGCGGGCGATGGTCGGTTTGCGCACGCGGCAGATCTGGGCGAAGGGGTTGGCGGCGTTAGTGGGCGAGGGATAAACAAACGGCTTACCTTTTGGTAAGCCGTTTTGACTATTAGGTCGTGCGCAGCCTTGGACTATGAGTGCCAGATGGTTACTGCTTGAAGCCTGGCAGCCCGTTGGCAGCGCGCCACTTTTTCACCGTTTCTGTGATGCCTTCGGGAGTGCATTGCGCGTCGTCCTCTGGCCAGTAGATCAAGTCGGATCCTGCCGGGTGCTCACTGAGACGTTCAAACTCAAAAAGTAACGGATCAAGTATTTCATCGGGACTTGTATTGGCCGCCAGCACAGAGTTCAGAAAATCAATGAACTCGGCTTCTGTGTAGTCAGAAATGGTTTTTTTCATGGCTGTCCACTTCGGTGGTTTTCAATGTGGTTTTTTGGAGTGTTCACTCGTAAGTTGTCTATGTCGTATACCGCACCGTTATTGGCAATATGCTCGACGTGATGCAACTCATAAGATGTTCTATCTCCCGCTCTGTCTTGCCTACGAGCCTTTGGCGACAAACCAGCGCGCATTCGCTCGAGGTTCCCCTGTATGAAGTGTTCCGCCAGATCGGGATCATTAGCCACTTCTTCCCAAAACGCCTCCCTGAATTTGTCAAAGCTAGAAAACTCTCGCCCTTTGAGGCGATCCGCAATCCGTGTCGGGATCGGCACACCAATCCCCGTTCCTGCTCCCGCCAGCCATACACCGGAAACATCCTCACCAATCCCGGTCACCGTCCCCGGCATCAATCTGGCCGGTTTCGAAAACACCACATACAACGACTTGAGCCCGGTCTCCGCCGGAAACACCAGAATACAATCCTCGGCGGTGATGTCTTCGCCGGGCAGGATTTCTATCTGGCTGTCGGTGTTCGCAGCGATCGGGTGGACGAGGATCGTGCTCAGTGCTTCGCCGTGCTCCGGATGAACCAGCGGCGGCATCGATCCCAGAGGCCCGCGTTGCGGCGTCCACAAAATCGTGATGCCGTTGAGCTTGGCCTCCATGGCGGTCTTGTCGTTGTTCCACCCGACTTTTACGGTACGCACGGAGTCGTCGCCAAAGGCGCCGGTGTGGATGCCGTAGACCTGCATGACCCCTTCGGCATCACGCCGGAACTGGAAGCGCACGCGAGTGGTGGCGTGGGGCAGGTTGCGCAGTTGTTCGTCGGTATAAAGGGTGCCGTCGCCCATTCTGGTCGGCAGCATCCCGAGGATGAACACACTGGCCGGCCCGCCTGCACCCCGTATGGCCCAGTTGAGGCGTTGCTGCAGGATTCCACCACCTGCCATGCGCCCCAAGGCCAGATCGGCGCCGATTGCTTTCGCTACGACCCTGCTGGCAGCGGGAATGCGCATGGCGCCCGCCACCATGACTTTGCCGAAGTGAGAGGCGGGCTCAGGTGTTGTGCCTGCATCCGTTCGGCACCAGTTGCCCGGCATGCAGGACTTGGCAAAAACCAGATCGTCGCGAGGTTTTGGGGATGGCCATTCGTCTGTCGGGACGTATACGGGCTCTGGTTCTCGGGGCGGATTCCAGGCAACCCACGAGGCGCCGCCGTTCGGACGCTTTCGGCGCCGGATATCACCGAAAAGGTCTTTGTCCAGGTCCATGACAACTCCCTGTCTGTCTTTGGATAGAGACAGGGGAGCTTGTCGGTCAGTCGGGATGGCGATCAAATCGACTTGCAGGGATGCAGGTGCTTGAACGAACGAAAAGTCCTCTTCGTACGCTTTTCGAACTCTGTTCCTACGGAATCAGATGGCACACGGAGGAGGGCACTTTTCTCGAGGCATAAAAAAACGGCCTACCTTTCGGTAAGCCGTTTTTAGTACTTGGTGGCTACACAGGGACTTGAACCCCGGACCCCAGCATTATGAATGCTATGCTCTAACCAACTGAGCTATGTAGCCAAGTGGCGCGCATTATTCCCCTGAAATGGAAAAGCGTCAAGCGTAAATTCAAAATATTTCTTCTTATTTTCAACCGCTTATCCTCCCGCGCCGAAAATCGGGGCGGGAAGGGCTTTCATCGCAGCTGAAATCTCCCGGTATTCGCACTCAAGGCATGGCTGCCCTGACTCAAGGTGTCCGCCGCGAGGTTCACCGCTCGTGCGCCTTCAAGCAGGCGAACTGCCGCCTGATCCACCTGTTGGATATTGCCGCTGACCTCATCGGCGGTGCTCGCTTGTTCTTCGACTGCCGTGGCGATTTGCGCGAGGGTGTCAGTGACGCTCTGCACCGCGCTTGCGATTTCACCAAGTCGTTCGCCCAGCCCGGTGACGGCTTCGGCATCCGATTGCGCCTGGCCGCATGCCGCTTCCATCAGGCTGACCGCTTCGTTGACTGTCGCACGCAGGCTGTCGACCGTGCCGGCGATCTGCGCGGTGGACGATTGCGTGCGTTGCGAGAGGCTGCGCACCTCGTCGGCCACCACAGCAAAGCCGCGACCCTGTTCACCAGCGCGAGCAGCCTCGATGGCCGCGTTGAGCGCCAGCAGGTTGGTCTGCTCGGCGACTCCGCGAATGGTATCGACCACCAGTTGAATCTGCTGCCCTTGCTCGCTGACCCGGCCGAGCGCTGCGGCAGTTTCGTTCAGGCGTTGATTGAGCTGTTGAATACTCGCCGTGGTGCGCTGACTGTCGCGGCTGCTGTCAGCGGCAATGCGTCGGGTGTGCTGGGCGCTTCCGGAGGCCTGTTCACAACTCTGCGCGACGCCCTGGGAGGTGGCAGCCAGTTGCGTGGCCGCTGCGGCGATCTGGCTGATCTGCAATTGCTGCGCTTCGACTTCGCTGAGAGCACCGCTGGAGTGATCGTTGAGGCTGCGCACCGCGTTGCTCAGTTGTGAAGTCTCGTGATCGACGCCCAGCAGGCTGTTACGCAATTGCACCACGGCCACGTTGAGCGCGGTGCTGATCGATGCCAGTTCATCTCGGCCCACGACGGGCACTTGCAGGCTCAGATTGCCGTCGCGCAAGGCTTCGGCGAGCACCGTAATGCCGCTGGCACTGCGGCGGATCGAGGCTTGCAGGCAGACGAACAGATAAAGTGCCGCCAGCAACAGGCAACCGAAGACGGTTGCCACCACGATGAACTGACGAATCGCCGATCCGTGATAGTCATCCAGGCGCTGGTCCAGCGACACCAGCGATTGCTGGCGCAGCGTGGCGAGGTTGCCGAGCAGGGCGTCCAGGCTGCGCTCGAAATCTTCCGGCTTGAGATTGATGCTGCCGCCGAACACGCCGTCATCCAGCACTTTCAACCCGGCATCCAGTTGCTTGAGGCTGTCGTGGTATTGCCCGGCCCAGCCTTGCAGGGCGCTCGGCAGACGCGCTTCTAGCAGGCCGGCTGTTTTTACAAGCTGTTCGCGGGCATCACCGATGCGGCTGCGCAGATCGCGCAGTTGCAAACGACTTTGCAAGGTGAACTGACCGGACACCACAGACGCCTGGCCAACGGCTGCCAGTCGGCCGACCCGTTCGATCAGGTCTGGTGCGTGCTGGGTGGAAATCTGCGTCAGCAGATAGGTTTCCAGCCATGGCGCGAGGATCAGGCGATTATCCATCGCTATTTGCTCGCGCAGGGCTTGCAGGGCGCTGAGGGCATTGGTGAAGCGATCGTAACCGTCCGGCCACCAGCCGACGCCGGCCAGGCTCTTGGAGTCCAGGCCGCCAAGCGCAGTCTGGAGGGCCTGATAACGAGCCAGTGTTTCACCTTCCGCGCCTTCGGCTTTCAGCGCATTACCCAGATCCAGCGTGGCCTGAGCGACGGCGGGTTGCACGCCATCGAATGCGGCCATGGCCGCGAGAGTCGCGGGCGTCGGTTGGCGGTTGGTTTCCGTGGCACGCCAGCGGGCAGCGCGGTCGCGCTGAGCGGCGAGCAGGTTGTCGAGCGCATCGAGGGCGAGTAACTGACGCACACCTGCGCGTTCGCCGGAAATCAGGTTGAGCTTGTCGCGATAGTCCTGGCCGATCATCAACAGGCTGCCGGCCAACGGCAGGATAAACAGCAGAAACAACAACTGGAATTTACGCGCGAAGCCAAACCGCCCCAGCAATCTGATCCCCGGTGATAAAAAAGCCTGCATGCCCCATGACTCCTCTGGACACCACGCACCATTGGCGTGCACCGCGTTCGTTGCGAGCGCGATCAGTGCCCTGCTAAAAGGCTTCGAAAGTCCACTCTTGTCCGCTCTGTAGGCCGACTCTGTAGCAAAACTTCCCATTCTCGATCCCCTTTGTAAGGGGGCCGCGTTCAAGCGGAGAAGCAAGGCAAGAATCAGACCATGGCTTTGCGCTATCACCTTCGTCGCGACGACTGAATAGTTCGTTAGCTGGCTAAGGGGATGGCGCTGGCGCACCGAAAAATGGCACATTGGCGCACCTGCCTGTGTGCACCCATCTGCTGTACGGAAACTCCCATGGCTATCAGCAACGTTCAGACCGCCGCTGCGTCGGCGTCCGCTCCTCCCCAAAGCAGTCCTCTGGTGATGCGCATCATCGGCGCGGTGGCGCTGGCGCATTTGATCAACGACCTGATCCAGTCGGTGCTGCCGTCGATCTATCCGATGCTAAAGGCCAACTACGGTTTGAGTTTCACCCAGGTCGGCCTGATTACCCTGACGTTCCAATTGACCGCGTCACTGTTGCAGCCCTGGGTTGGTTATCACACCGACCGGCATCCGAAACCGTGGCTGTTGCCGGCCGGTTCCGTGTGCACGCTGATCGGTATTGTGATGATGTCGATGGTCGGCAGTTTTCCGTTGATTCTGCTGGCGGCGGCGCTGATCGGCATCGGCTCTTCGACCTTCCACCCGGAAGCTTCTCGTATCGCCCGGCTGGCCTCGGGCGGTCGTTTCGGTCTGGCGCAATCGACGTTCCAGGTCGGTGGTAACGCCGGTTCGGCATTCGGTCCGTTGCTGGCGGCGGCAATCATCATTCCCTTTGGGCAGGGCAATGTGGCGTGGTTCGGGCTGTTCGCCGTGTTTGCGCTGTTCGTGCTGTACCGCATCAGCCGTTGGTACGCTCATCACCTGAACCTGTTCAAGCTCAAGGCCGGCCAGGCAGCGACCCACGGGCTCTCGAAGGGCAGGGTGACCAGCGCGTTGGTGGTGCTTGGGCTGCTGGTGTTCTCCAAGTATTTCTACATGGCCAGCCTGACCAGTTACTTCACCTTCTACCTGATCGAGAAGTTCGACCTGTCGGTGGCAAGTTCCCAGCTGCATCTGTTCCTGTTCCTCGGCGCGGTGGCGGCGGGCACGTTCTTCGGTGGACCGATTGGCGACAAGATCGGGCGCAAGGCGGTGATCTGGTTCTCGATCCTTGGCGTGGCGCCATTCACGTTGCTCATGCCGCATGTCGACCTGTTCTGGACCACTGTCCTGAGCGTGGTGATCGGCTTCATCCTGGCTTCGGCGTTCTCGGCGATTGTGGTGTACGCGCAGGAACTGGTGCCGGGCAACGTCGGGATGATCGCCGGGGTGTTCTTCGGTCTAATGTTCGGCTTCGGCGGTATTGGCGCGGCGTTGCTCGGGCATCTGGCGGACATTCACGGCATTGAGTACGTGTATTTCCTGTGTTCGTTCCTGCCGTTGTTTGGTGTGCTGGCGATCTTCCTGCCGAGAACCAAAAAGGCCTGACGGGCTGAATGTCAGGCACAAAAAAGCCGCGTATCAAACGCGGCTTTTTCTTGGGTGCAGCTTTTACACGTTGAAGCGGAAGTGCATGACGTCGCCGTCCTTGACGATGTAGTCCTTGCCTTCCAGGCGCCATTTACCGGCTTCCTTGGTACCCGCTTCGCCCTTGTACTGGATGAAGTCGTTGTAGGCGATCACTTCGGCACGGATGAAGCCTTTCTCGAAGTCGGTGTGGATCACGCCAGCGGCTTGTGGTGCGGTGGCACCGACGCGGACGGTCCAGGCGCGGACTTCTTCGACACCGGCGGTGAAGTAGGTCTGCAGGTGCAGCATTTCGTAGCCGGCGCGGATCACGCGGTTCAGACCAGGCTCTTCCAGGCCGAGGGCCTCGAGGAACATGTCTTTCTCTTCACCGTCGTCCAGCTCGGCAATTTCCGCTTCGATCTTGTTGCAGACCGGAACGACCATGGCGCCTTCTTCTTCGGCGATGGCCTTGACCACGTCCAGGTGCGGGTTGTTCTCGAAACCGTCTTCAGCGACGTTGGCGATGTACATGACCGGCTTGGTGGTCAGCAGGTGGAAGCCCTTGATGATCGCTTTCTCGTCGGCGCTCATGTTCTTCATCAGGCTGCGTGCAGGCTTGCCTTCGCTGAAGTGCGGGATCAATTGTTCCAGCAGGGCCTTTTGGGCCACCGCGTCCTTGTCACCGCCCTTGGCGTTGCGCGCGACTTTCTGCAGTTGCTTCTCGCAGCTGTCGAGGTCAGCGAAGATCAGTTCGAGGTCGATGATTTCGATGTCGCGCTTCGGGTCGACGCTGTTGGAAACGTGGATCACGTTCTCGTCTTCGAAGCAGCGTACGACGTGAGCGATCGCGTCGGTTTCACGGATGTTGGCCAGGAACTTGTTGCCCAGACCTTCACCTTTCGAGGCGCCGGCCACCAGGCCCGCGATGTCGACGAATTCCATGGTGGTCGGCAGGATGCGCTTCGGATTGACGATGGCCGCCAGAGCGTCCAGACGCGGATCCGGCATTGGCACGATGCCGCTGTTCGGCTCGATGGTGCAGAAGGGGAAGTTCTCGGCCGCGATCCCGGATTTGGTCAGGGCGTTGAACAGGGTGGACTTGCCGACGTTAGGCAGGCCGACGATGCCGCAATTGAATCCCATGGTGTTTTCCCCGAGGAGTAGAGTCAGGCCTTCTGGCTGTGCAGGTTTTTCATCGCACGGTTCCATTCACCGGCGAGGATATCCGGCAGCACGCCGAGGGCAAAGTCGATGCTGGCATCGAGTTTTTCCTGTTCGGCGCGTGGCGCACGACCCAGGACGAAATTTGAAACCATACTGGCGACGCCCGGGTGGCCGATGCCAAGCCGCAGGCGGTGGAACGTATTCTGATTGCCCAATTGCGCAATGATGTCGCGCAACCCGTTGTGACCGCCGTGACCACCGCCAACCTTGAGTTTGGCGACGCCCGGAGGCAGGTCGAGTTCGTCGTGTGCCACGAGGATTTCTTCGGGCTTGATGCGGAAGAAACCAGCGAGTGCCGCCACGGCCTGGCCGCTGCGGTTCATGTAGGTGGTGGGAATCAGCAGACGAACATCCTGACCCTGATGCGAAAAACGCCCGGTCAGGCCGAAATACTTGCGATCGGCCACGAGACTCACATTCTGTGCGTGGGCGATGCGCTCAACAAAAAGGGCCCCTGCGTTATGCCGGGTCTGGTCGTATTCGGCGCCTGGATTTCCCAGGCCAACGATCAGTTTGATGGCAGTCACGATAGGGGCCCTTCCTTTGAGTGGTGAGTAACATCGCCGCGATCAGGGAAGGCGGCGAAAGAGGACGAAAATTGCTCATTTACCATGAATGTAAACTCCGCGTTCTCGCCCGCTTTCTCGCTACGTTCCAGTCCGCGATGTTACTTGCTCACTCAGGCGTTACAGAGTGAATTACTCTGCTGCGCCTTCTTCGGTAGCTTCTGGAGCAACACGTGGAGCGTGGACGTTGGCAACAGCCTTGTCATCGCCGTGTGCCAGAGCAACGAATTCAACGCCTTTCGGAGCTTTCAGGTCCGACAGGTGAATGATCGAACCGATTTCAGCGTTAGCCAGGTCGACTTCGATGAACTCAGGCAGATCTTTTGGCAGGCAAGTCACTTCGATTTCAGCAACAACGTGCGAAATCTCGCCGCCTTTCTTCACTGGAGCAGCTTCGTTGATGAAGTGCACAGGAACGATAGCGGTCAGTTTCTGGCCAGCTACAACGCGTACGAAGTCAGCGTGCATCACGTGGCCTTTGGCCGGGTGACGCTGCAGAGCCTTGATGATTACGTTTTGCTTGGTGCCACCAACGTTCAGCTCGATGATGTGGCTGTAAGCCGCTTCGTTTTCGAGCAGTTTGGCAACTTCTTTGGCCAGCATGCTGATGGATTCAGGGGCTTTGTCGCCACCGTAAACAACAGCTGGAACCAGGGCGGCGAGACGACGCAGGCGGCGGCTCGCACCTTTCCCCAGGTCGGAACGCGCTTCAGCATTCAGAGTAAAATCGTTCATTTTGTATCTCCAAAATAGCCATGACCGAGTGGCGTTTGCGACCAGCGCCGAACACGGTATGGGCAAAAAAGCCCCGCCCCGGCAGAGATGCCGGGGCGGGGCGCTTTTCGTCAACGAGACATTTCGAGAAGGGCAGGGCCCTTAACGGAACATCGCGCTGATCGATTCTTCATTGCTGATGCGGCGAACCGCTTCGGCAACAACCGGTGCGATATCCAGTTGACGGATACGTGCACAGGCTTGTGCTGCAGCGGACAGCGGGATGGTGTTAGTGACCACCAGCTCGTCCAGCACGGAATTTTCGATATTCTCGATGGCCCGGCCCGACAGCACAGGGTGTGTGCAGTAGGCAAAGACCTTGGCTGCGCCATGCTCTTTCAGGGCCTTGGCCGCGTGGCACAGAGTGCCGGCGGTATCGACCATGTCATCGACCAGAATGCAGGTACGCCCTTCGACATCACCGATGATATGCATCACTTCAGAGTGATTGGCTTTCTCACGGCGTTTGTCGATGATCCCGAGATCAACGCCCAGGGACTTGGCAACGGCACGTGCACGCACGACGCCACCAATGTCCGGGGACACGATCATCAGATTCTCGAAGCGCTGATCTTCGATGTCATCCACCAGAACCGGGGAGCCGTAGATGTTATCTACCGGAATATCGAAGAAACCCTGAATCTGGTCAGCATGCAGATCAACCGTGAGAACACGGTCGATGCCGACTACGGTAAGCATGTCAGCGACGACTTTCGCGCTGATAGCCACACGTGCGGAACGCGGACGGCGATCCTGACGGGCATAACCAAAATAAGGAATAACAGCAGTGATACGAGTAGCCGAGGAGCGGCGGAAGGCATCAGCCATCACTACCAGTTCCATCAGGTTATCGTTGGTCGGAGCGCAAGTCGGCTGAATAATGAAGACGTCTTTACCACGAACGTTTTCATTGATCTCGGCTGTAATTTCGCCGTCGGAAAACTTACCGACAGAGATGTCACCGAGAGGGATATGCAGCTGACGTACGACACGCCGAGCCAGATCGGGGTTAGCGTTCCCCGTAAAGACCATCATCTTGGACACGCGCAGTACCTAGAGGCTGAGGGTAACCTGGATGAGTATAGAAAATGGCAGGGGCGGCTGGATTCGAACCAACGCATGGCAGGATCAAAACCTGCTGCCTTACCGCTTGGCGACGCCCCTGTATCTGTTGCTTGCAAGTGCCGGGCACTTGGTTCCTTTAGAGCAGACTTTGCAGCTTGCGATGCAACATCGAAACGTTGCTTCCTTTCGCTACAAACCCTGTAAGGGTCTCTGTCAGAAGGGCCGAGACTTTATCAGCTTCAGCTTTGCTTGGGAAGCCCCCAAACACACAACTTCCAGTTCCGGTGAGTTTTGCTTCGGTAAAATTACCTAACAAATTCAATGCGTTACGTACTTCTGGATAACGTCTTGATACCACCGGCAAGCAGTCATTTCGACTGTTTCCCTCGGGAACGGGGCGCACTTTAATGGGCGGCGTGTTACGTGTCAACAATGGATCTGAAAAAATTTCTGCCGTACTAACAGAGACTTGCGGAACGAGCACGACATACCACGGTTCGGCGGGTTCGACAGGGGTCAGTTTCTCACCGACACCTTCGGCGAAAGCCGCGTGCCCACGCACGAAGACCGGGACGTCGGCACCCAGGCTCAGGCCCAGTGTTGCCAGCCGGTCTTCATCCCAGCCCAACTGCCAGAGATGATTGAGACCGAGCAGGGTGGTCGCCGCATTCGAGCTGCCCCCACCGATGCCGCCGCCCATCGGCAGGATCTTGTCGATCCAGATGTCGATGCCGAGGGCGCAACCGGATTGCTCCTGAAGTTTTTTTGCTGCACGCACGATCAGGTTGCTGTCGTGGGGCACGCCGTCGAATTCGGTGTGCAGGCGAATCACGCCATCGTCACGCACGGCGAAGGTGATTTCGTCGCCGTAGTCGAGGAACTGAAAAATCGTCTGCAACTCGTGATAGCCGTCTTCACGGCGACCGAGAATGTGCAGCATCAGATTGAGTTTGGCCGGCGATGGCAGTGTCAGGCGTGGAGCGGTCATGCTTATTGCCCCAACTTGCGCGGTTGCCAGGTCTTGATCACCAGCGTCACGTCCAGATCGGTGCCGTGCAGTTTGATCCGCTCGGGTAGCCAGTAACCATTCTGTTCGGCATAACCGAGGTATTCGACCTGCCAGCCGTCCTGTTCCAGATTGGCCAGACGACTGTCTCCATCGAGGGTCAGGCGGCTCTTGCTGGCCGGAGCCGGCAGGCCGCGAACCCACCAGGCCAGGTTCGATACCGGCAATTTCCAGCCGAGCTGTTCTTCCAGCAGGACTTCCGGGGACTGTGCGTCATAGCGGCCCTGATTGGCGACTTCCAGCGAGACCTTGCCCGGGCGACCGGTCAACCGTGCTGCGCCACGACCCAGCGGGCCGGACAGGCGGATGTCGTAATAATCCTGGCGCTGCAGCCAGAACAGCGTGCCGCTGCCCGAGTCTTTCGGGGCGCGGATGCCGATCTTACCGTCGATCTGCCAGCCATCGAGGCCGGTCAGTTGCTGTTTGTTAGCGGCCCATTGTGCCGGGCTGCCATGGCCCTCGACCGATTCGCGAGCGCCAAAACCCGCGCAACCGGCGAGCAGGGCGATGAAGCTGAAAACTATGACGTGGCGCAAAAACATGAGTTAAAGAGTCTCGGATCCGGTCAGGCGCTTAATGGTGCTGCGCAGGATGGTGCTGTCGGGCTGATCCTTGAGGAACTTGCCCCAGATTTGTTTCGCTTCGCGCTGATTGCCTTTGGTCCACAGCACTTCGCCCAGGTGAGCGGCGACTTCGTGATCGGGGAAGCGTTCGAGGGCCTGGCGCAGGTACTTCTCGGCGTCATCCAGGTTGCCCATGCGGAAATTCACCCAGCCGAGGCTGTCGAGTACCGCCGGGTCTTCCGGATTGATCTGGTGGGCCTGCTCGATCAACGCCTTGGCTTCGGCGTAGCGCGTGGTGCGGTCGGACAGGGTGTAGCCGAGGGCGTTGAGGGCCATGGCATTGTCCGGATCGCGCTTGATGATCAGGCGCAGGTCTTTTTCCATCTGCGCCAGGTCATTGCGTTTTTCCGCCTGCATGGCCCGGGTGTAGAGCAGATTCAGGTCGTCCGGGTATTGCAGCAACGCCTGTTGCAGGGTTTTCCAGGCCTTGTCGCCCTGATTGTTGGCGGACAGGGTCTCGGCTTCGATCAGGTACAGCTGAATCGCGTAATCCGGCTGCGCATCACGTTCGGCGGCCAGTTTGCTCTGGGCTTCGGCGGTCTTGCCGTTGTTCATCAGAATGTCGGCCTGACGCAGTTGCGCCGGCAGATAGTCGTTGCCCGGGCCGACCTGGGCGTACTCGATCAGCGCGCCTTGCGGGTCGTTGCGTTCTTCGGCGATGCGGCCCAGGTTCAGGTGGGCCGAATCGACATGGCTTTCGCGGGCGATCAGGTCTTCCAGGTAACCCTTGGCCTCGTCCCAGGCCTTGGCTTCCAGGCACACCAGTGCCAGCGAGTAACGCAGTTCGTCGTCTTCCGGGTATTGCTGGACCAGGGTGGAGAACTCGACTTTGGCGTCGTCCATCCGGTCCTGTTCCACCAGCATTCGTGCGTAAGTCAGGCGCAGGCGCTTGTCGTCCGGGTACTTCTTGATGTTCTTCTGCAGCAGTGGCAGGGCCTCGTCGCCACGGTTCAGCCCTTGCAACAGTCGGGCACGCAGCAGGATCGGGGCGATTTCTCCGTCATCCGGCGGATTGTCTTCGAGCAGGGTCAGCGCACCTTTGGTGTCGCCGTCCTGCTGCATCAACAGGGCCTTGCCGAAAATCAGCTGATTGTTGTGCGGATGACGCTGCAACAGACGGTCGAAACTCTTCATCAGGCCGTTGCGGGTTTCCTGATCGGTGTCGGCGGCCGACAGCGCGAGGAAGTCGAAATGGGTGTCGCCCTTGCCCTGCAGGACTTTCTCCATGTAGACCATCGAGTCGTCATAACGCCCGGCGCGTGCCAGTTGAACGGCGGCGGCCCGTTGCGCTTCGAGGTCGTCCGGCGCGTTTTTCGCCCAGATCAACGCGGTATCCAGCGCCGGTTGATCCGCGCCCAGGTACTCGGCGATACGGAACGCCCGCTCGGAAACACCCGGATCCTGGGTATTGATGGCCTGGGTCACGTAGTTGTCCAGGGCAATGTCGAAACGATTGCGCTGGCCGGCGAGTTCGGCGCTCAGCAGGCTGAACACCGTTTCCTCGCTGAACGAGCTGTAAACCTTGGGCTTTTCAGGGGCTGGCGTGGTGTCTTCGACCGATGAGGTGCCATCGTGCGAAACGGGGGCCAAGGCCTGGCAGCCGCTGAGGAAGACAAAAGCAAGGAGCAACGCGGAAGATCTATTCATATAGGAGAAGGACGACTAACCTGCGGTCGGATCATCATGACACAAGCCTTCGGCCAAACATAACCGAGTCTCGATTGTGGCCATTATAGGGGCCGACAATTGGGACAATAGTCAGCGGTAGTTGTTCTGAATCTGACGAAGTAGGACAATTGCCGGCTTCACGTCACCATCAGCGACCTTGAATGGCCTTCCTTGCACTCGGTATCAACCACAAGACTGCTTCAGTAGACGTCCGCGAGCGCGTGGCCTTTACCCCTGAGCAGCTGGTGGAGGCCTTGCAGCAGCTCTGCCGACTCACCGACAGCCGCGAAGCTGCGATCCTTTCCACCTGCAATCGCAGTGAACTGTATATAGAACAGGATCAGCTTTCGGCCGATATCGTGCTGCGCTGGCTGGCCGACTATCACCATTTAAGCCTCGATGAGCTGCGCGCGAGTGCTTATGTGCACGAAGATGATGCGGCAGTTCGTCACATGATGCGCGTCGCCTCCGGGCTCGACTCGCTGGTGCTGGGCGAACCGCAGATCCTCGGCCAGATGAAATCGGCCTACGCCGTGGCTCGCGAGGCCGGCACCATCGGGCCGCTGCTCGGGCGTTTGTTTCAGGCAACGTTCAACGCTGCCAAACAAGTGCGTACAGATACCGCCATCGGTGAAAACCCGGTGTCCGTGGCGTTTGCCGCCGTCAGCCTGGCCAAACAGATTTTCAGCGACCTGCAACGCAGTCAGGCCCTGCTGATCGGCGCCGGCGAGACCATCACCCTGGTCGCCCGCCATCTGCATGAGCTGGGGGTCAAGCGCATCGTCGTGGCCAACCGCACACTGGAGCGCGCCAGCCTGTTGGCCGAACAGTTCGGCGCCCACGCGGTGCTGCTGTCGGACATCCCGGCCGAACTGGTGCGCAGCGACATCGTCATCAGCTCCACCGCCAGTCAGTTGCCGATCCTCGGCAAGGGCGCGGTGGAAAGCGCCTTGAAGCTGCGCAAGCACAAACCGATCTTCATGGTCGACATTGCCGTTCCCCGGGATATCGAACCGGAAGTCGGCGAGCTCGACGACGTTTACCTTTATAGCGTCGACGATCTGCACGAAGTGGTCGCCGAAAACCTCAAGAGCCGTCAGGGCGCAGCGCAAGCGGCCGAAGAGATGGTTTCGGTCGGTGCCGACGATTTCATGGTGCGTCTGCGTGAACTGGCGGCGGTCGACGTGCTCAAGGCCTATCGTCAACAGAGCGAACGCCTGCGCGATGAAGAGCTGCAAAAGGCCCTGCGCCTGCTGGCCAACGGCGGCAATGCCGAAGACGTTCTCGGGCAACTGGCCCGTGGCCTGACCAATAAACTCCTGCACGCCCCGAGCGTGCAGTTGAAAAAGCTTTCTGCCGAAGGCCGCCTCGATGCGCTGGCCATGGCCCAGGAACTCTTTGCCCTCGAGGGCTCACCGGATAGCTTTTCGGATAAAAAACCGCAATGAAAGCGTCACTGCTCAATAAGCTGGATATCCTCCAGGACCGTTTCGAGGAACTGACGGCGCTGCTCGGCGACGCCGAGGTCATTTCCGATCAGACCAAATTCCGCGCCTATTCCAAGGAATACGCCGAAGTCGAGCCGGTCGTCGAAGCCTATAAACAGCTGCTCAAGGCCCAGGCCGATCTGGAAGGCGCCCAGGCGCTGCTCAAGGACGGCGACCCGGACATGCGCGAAATGGCCGTGGAAGAAGTCCGCGAAACCAAAGAGCAACTCATCGAGCTGGAAGCCACGCTACAGCGCATGCTGCTGCCCAAGGACCCCAACGACGGGCGCAACGTGTTCCTCGAAATCCGCGCCGGCACCGGTGGCGACGAGGCGGCGATCTTCTCCGGCGACCTGTTCCGCATGTACTCGCGTTACGCCGAGAAGCGCGGCTGGCGGGTGGAAATCCTCTCGGAGAACGAAGGCGAACACGGCGGCTATAAAGAAGTCATTGCCCGGGTCGAAGGCGACAACGTCTACGGCAAGCTGAAGTTCGAGTCCGGCGCCCACCGCGTGCAGCGCGTGCCGGCCACCGAATCCCAAGGCCGGATCCACACCTCGGCCTGCACCGTGGCGGTATTGCCGGAACCGGACGAGCAGGAAGCGATCGAGATCAACCCGGCGGACTTGCGCGTCGACACGTACCGTTCTTCCGGGGCCGGTGGTCAGCACGTCAACAAGACCGACTCGGCGATTCGTATCACCCACTTGCCGACCGGCATCGTGGTCGAGTGCCAGGAAGAACGTTCCCAGCACAAGAACCGGGCGCGGGCGATGGCCTGGCTGTCGGCCAAGCTCAACGACCAGCAGACCGCAGCAGCGGCGAACGCCATCGCCAGCGAGCGTAAGTTGCTGGTGGGTTCCGGTGATCGCTCCGAGCGTATCCGTACCTACAACTTTGCCCAGGGCCGGGTCACCGACCACCGCGTCAACCTGACCCTGTATTCCCTCGACGAAATCCTTGCCGGTGGCGTCGAAGCGGTGATCGAGCCGTTGCTGGCCGAATACCAGGCCGACCAACTGGCAGCGATAGGTGAATAAATGACCATCATCGCCAGCCTGTTGCGCGCCGCCGAACTGCCGGACTCGCCCACGGCGCGTCTGGATGCCGAATTGCTCCTCGCCGCGGCGCTGGGCAAGTCCCGCAGTTTTCTCCACACCTGGCCTGAGCGTATCGTGCCGAGCGAAGCCGTCCTGGTGTTCGCCGAGTACCTTCAACGCCGTCGCAGCGGTGAACCGGTGGCCTACATTCTGGGCCAGCAAGGGTTCTGGAAGCTCGATCTGGAAGTCGCGCCGCACACGCTGATCCCGCGCCCGGACACCGAACTGCTGGTGGAGGCCGCACTGGAATTGCTGCCGGTGACCCGGGCCAAGGTTCTCGACCTCGGCACCGGCAGCGGGGCGATTGCGCTCGCTCTGGCCAGCGAGCGTCCGGCGTGGAACGTCACTGCCGTGGATCGCGTGCTGGAAGCTGTGGCCCTGGCCGAGCGCAACCGTCAGCGTCTGCATCTGAACAATGCCACGGTGCTCAGCAGCCACTGGTTCAGCGCCCTCGAAGGCAAGCGGTTTGAACTGATCATCAGCAACCCGCCCTACATTCGCGCCGCCGATCCGCACCTGGTCGAAGGCGATGTGCGTTTCGAACCGGAAAGCGCCTTGGTGGCTGGCATCGACGGGCTCGACGATCTGCGTCTGATCATCGCCCAGGCCCCGGCACATCTGGAGGCCGGAGGCTGGCTGATGCTCGAACACGGCTATGATCAAGCCGAAGCCGTGCGCGATCTGCTGCTGACGCAAGGTTTTGAAGAAGTCCACAGCCGCACCGATCTGGGCGGCCATCAACGGATCAGCCTGGGGCGCCTGCCGTGCTGAATGATCAGGAATTGTTGCGCTACAGTCGGCAGATCCTGCTGCAACACATCGATATCGATGGTCAGTTGAAGCTCAAGGACAGCCGCGTGCTGATCGTCGGCCTTGGTGGTCTCGGCGCGCCGGTTGCCTTGTATCTGGCGGCGGCGGGTGTCGGCGAGTTGCATCTGGCAGACTTTGACACGGTCGACCTGACCAACCTGCAACGCCAGATCATTCACGACACCGACAGCGTCGGCATGACCAAGGTCGACTCGGCGCTCAAACGCCTGAGCGCGATCAACCCTGAAATTCAACTGGTGCCCCATCGTCAGGCACTGGACGAGGACTCCCTCGCTGCCGCCGTGGCAGCGGTGGATCTGGTGCTCGACTGCTCGGACAATTTCTCCACCCGCGAAGCGGTCAACGCTGCATGTGTGGTGGCGCGCAAACCGCTGGTCAGTGGTGCGGCGATCCGCCTCGAGGGGCAACTCTCGGTGTTCGACCCGCGTCGCGCCGAGAGCCCGTGCTACCACTGCCTGTACGGGCACGGCAGCGAAGCCGAACTGACCTGCAGCGAAGCCGGCGTGGTCGGGCCGCTGGTCGGTCTGGTCGGCAGCCTGCAAGCGCTGGAAGCGTTGAAATTGCTGGCAGGTTTCGGTGAGCCACTGGTAGGGCGTCTGCTGTTGATCGATGCGTTGGGTTCGCGATTCCGTGAACTGCGGGTCAAGCGTGATCCGGGATGCAGCGTCTGTGGTTCGCACCATGCGTGAGGCGCCGATCGCCGTATTCGACTCCGGCGTTGGCGGCCTGTCGGTGCTGGCGGAAATCCAGCATCTGCTGCCCAATGAATCGCTGCTCTACCTCGGCGATTGCGGCCACATTCCTTATGGCGAGAAAACCCCGGAATTCATACGCCAGCGTTGCAGCGTGATGGCCGGTTTTTTCCGCGAGCAGGGCGCCAAGGCGCTGGTGATCGCTTGCAACACCGCGACGGTTGCCGGCGTCGCCGATCTGCGGCGTGATTTTCCCGACTGGCCGATTGTCGGCATGGAGCCCGCGGTCAAGCCGGCCGCTGCAGCCACCCGCAGCGGCGTGGTCGGTGTACTCGCCACCACCGGCACATTGCAGAGCGCGAAGTTTGCGGCCCTGCTGGATCGTTTTGCTACCGATATTCGGGTGATCACTCAGCCGTGCCCGGGGCTGGTGGAGCTGATCGAAAACGGCGACCTGCACAGCGCCGAGCTGCAATTGTTACTTCGAGGCTACGTCGAACCGCTGCTGGCCGCGGGTTGCGACACGATCATTCTCGGCTGCACGCACTATCCGTTTCTCAAGCCGATGCTCAAGACCATGCTTCCCCAGGACATCAGCCTGATCGACACGGGCGCTGCCGTGGCACGGCAACTTCAGCGTCTGCTGGCCGAGCGCGAACTGCTCGCCGAGGGCCCGAACCGTCCCGCCAGATTCTGGACCAGTGCCGATCCGCAATCCTTGAAAAACATCCTTCCGCTGCTGGGACAATTGCCCGGCGATGTGCAAAGCTTCGGTTTGTAAAAAAGATGTGTCATAACTAAAAATCAGCTGAACTTCTGTTCACGCGCCGATTTCTATAGCGTCAAGCAAACTAAAAACCATACGACCGTTCGGAAAAGGATGTTTCAAGTGAAGCGACTATTCTGCTTGGCTGCGATTGCGGCCGCACTGGTGGGGCACAGTTTTACCGCGCAAGCCGCGGGCGTGGAATTCGGGGTTGGGGCAACCAGCGATTCAACGATGACTTATCGCCTGGGGATGAATTTCGACTGGGACAAGAGCTGGCTGCAAAGCGATGTCGGTCGCCTGACCGGTTACTGGAGCGGCGCCTATACCTACTGGGAAGGTGACAAGGGCTCCAGCAACAACAGCCTGTCGTTCTCGCCGGTGTTTGTTTACGAGTTCTCGGGCGAATCGATCAAGCCCTACGTCGAGGCTGGTATCGGCGCTGCGGTGTTCTCCAACACCGAGTACGAAGGCAACAAGATCGGCCAAGCCTTCCAGTTCGAAGACCGCATCGGTTTCGGTCTGCGCTTCCATGGCGGGCACGAAGTGGGGATTCGCGCGACTCACTATTCCAACGCCGGCATGTCGAGCAACAACGACGGGGTAGAAAGCTACTCGCTGCACTACACGATGCCGTTGTAAACCCATGAAAAAGGAGCGCCTGGCGCTCCTTTTTGGTATTCAGCGATACGCCGTCGCAATCCCCTTGCGTTCCTCGATGCACTCCGGCGCGCCCATTTCGAATTCGCGGCAGATCAGCGGGCGTTTTTCGTAGATCGTGCACATCATCGTGTCGCGATCCAGCGCCGCGCACCAACCGTCGTCCAGACGCAGCATCACTTCCCCGCCCCAATCATCGGTATCGATATAGCGCTCGGGCACGCCGGTGTCGGTGATCAGCATGACTTCGAGCTGACAGCAGCAGGCCGCGCAGGTCGAACAGGTGACTGCGGGCTCGTCGATTTGCTGGAGGGGAATGGTTTTCATGGACGCCAGTGTACGGCAGTGCCCGATGGACGTGTGAAAGCCCTGACAGACGATTAGCCTTCCAGACGCCCGGACAGTTGGTGCAACAACGGAAACAGCAGCGCCCACAACAGACCGATACCGATCAACGTCGGTAACTCGCCGTAGGGAAATTGCACCCCGGCCAGTCGTCCACCGGCGCAATACGACAACGCGCCACCGACGGCCCCGAGCACACTCGCCAGCCACCAGGGCCGCGCGCTCCATTGCAGGCAATGGCGCAACGTCGTGGCGAGCAGTGCCCACAGCAACATCAGCCACAGCGGAATCAACGGCGACAGGTCCTTGAACTCGAAGACCCCGAGGCCGCGCAGGCCACTGTCCACGGCGGTGCCCAGAATCACCACGCTGAGGATCAGCCGACCCTCTGCCGCCCAACTGCCGATCCAGCGCAGATGAATCACCAGTACTGCCAACGCCACCAGCAACCACAGACTGTTGCCGCCGAGCACGCAGGCCAGCCAGCCGATCTGGAACAGAACTGCGTTCGTGATCCGCTCAAGCATCGAAGCGTCCGAGCAGCGGGGCCGGCATGGCCGCCGGTTTGGCCAACAGCAATTGTGCGGTGCCGATAGTGCGTTCGAGGAAGCCGCCCTCGCAGTAGCACAGATAGAATTCCCACAATCGCAGGAAATAATCGTCGTAGCCCAATTCGCTGAGGCGACCGTGGGCGTGGCGAAAATTCTCATGCCACAGGCGCAGGGTCCGGGCGTAGTGCAGGCCGAAATCTTCCATGTGCAACAGGTTCATGTCGGTGTCGCGGCTGACGATTTCGAGCATCTTCTGCACACAGGGCAGGGCGCCGCCGGGGAAGATGTAACGCTGGATGAAATCCACACCGCGTTTCGCTTGCTCGTAGCGCTGGTCCCGGATGGTGATCGCTTGCAGAAGCATCAGGCCGTTGCTCTTGAGCAGGTGCGCGCATTGCTTGAAATAGGTTGGCAGAAAGCGATGGCCGACCGCTTCGATCATCTCGATCGACACCAATTTGTCGTACTGGCCGGTGAGGTCGCGGTAGTCCTTGAGCAGCAGCGTTACCCGGTCCTGCAAGCCGAGGGTTTCGATGCGCCGGGCCGTGAACGCGTATTGCTCCTTGGACAGCGTGGTCGTGGTGACTTTGCAGCCATAGTGCTGCGCGGCATACAGCGCCATGCTGCCCCAGCCAGTGCCGATCTCCAGCAGGTGATCGCCGGGTTCAAGTGCGAGCTTCTGGCAGATCCGCTCCAGTTTGTTCAGTTGCGCCTGTTCCAGGCTGTCGTCGGGGCGCAGGAACTGCGCCGCGGAATACATCATGGTCGGGTCGAGAAACTGCTCGAACAGATCGTTGCCGAGGTCGTAGTGCGCGGCGATGTTTTTCTGCGAGCCTTTGCGCGTGTTGCGGTTGAGCCAGTGCAGGCCGCGCACCAGCGGCCGGCCGATTTTCGCCAGTCCGCCTTCCATGCCGTCGAGCACCTCAAGGTTGCTGACGAAGACCCGTACCACGGCCGTCAGGTCCGGCGAGCTCCAGTAGCCATGAATGAAGGCTTCACCGGCACCGATCGAGCCGTTACCCGCGACCATGCCCCACACCGCCGAGTCGAGAACATGAATCTCGCCCGACAAGTCACTGCCCGGCGTGCCGAAGACCTGGCGTTCGCCCTCTTCGATCACCACCAGTTGCCCATGCTTGAGCTGTGCGAGCTGACGAAGTACACCGCGACGCAGCAGCGAACCGGTGATGCCGTGTGTACTGAACGGGATGGCGGCTCTGGCTGAAACGCTAGAGGATTTCATGGCGGTGCTCCTCGGGAGTCGCAGTGGCGGTTCGAAAGCTGTCGTCAGCAGTCCGATGGGAAAACAGTGGGGTGCGCTTGAGCAGCAATCGCAGGGCCTGCCAATAGATTGCGAGGGCGGTCTTGGCGGTCATCCATGGAAAACGCCACAAATGCCGGTGCAGATTGCGTCGATCAAGGGTTTCGCGTTTGAGGTTGAGTGTGGCGTCGAACAATTTGTGTTCGCCCTGCCAGTCGGCCATGTGCACGCCAAGGGTTTGCGCGGCGGGGCTGAAGCTCATGCGGTATTCCAGATCCGGCGGCAGGAACGGAGACACGTGAAACGCCTTGGCCACGGCAAAGTGCTGGTGAAAGTCGCGCACATTGTTGGGCGCTCGAGCCGGGAGCACATAGTGATAGCGCTCGCGCCACGGCGTGTTGCTGACTTCGCAGAGAATCGCCGCCAGTTGCCCGTCGGCTTCGTGGCAATAAAAGAAACTCACGGGGTTGAATGCCAGGCCCCAACTGCGCGGCTGGGTCAGCAGGCAGATCGGGCCCTGCGGCTCGTGACCGAGGGCCTCACCGACCAGCAGACGCACGGCATCAATCAACCGCACGCCGCGCCCGGTAAAGGTCTTGAGGTAGTCGGTCTCGCGAAATGAAAACGGTGCAAAGCGGCTCGCGCCCGCCAAGGGTGACAGGTTCAGTACGGCGTCCTGCTCGGTCAGGTCGAGGTAGATCAACCCGATCCGGTAGCGGAACTCATGCCGGCGTGGGGCAAATCGCCGATGGGCGATCCAGCCACTGTAGAGCGCGCTGTTCACAGGCTTTCTCCGAACGTTGCGGCGACGCGTAACGCGCTGACCACGCCGTCTTCATGAAAACCGTTGGCCCAATAGGCGCCGCAATAATGGGTGTGTTGCGCACCGTCGAGTTCGGCCCAGCGCTGCTGCGCGGCCACCGCTGCAAGGTTGAATTGCGGATGGGCGTAGGTGAAGCGGGCAAGCACTTTGGACGGGCTGATACCGGCGCTCTGGTTGAGGCTGACGCAGAACGTGGTGTCGCTCTGGATGCCTTGCAGGATGTTCATGTCGTAAGTCACGGCAGCCTGGGTATGACCGGCCCCGCCGAGGCGATAGTTCCAGCTGGCCCAGGCCCGTTTGCGGGTCGGCAGCAGGCGGGTGTCGGTGTGCAGCACCACTTCGTTGTCGGCGTAGGGCAGGGCACCGAGGATTTCTCGCTCGGCACGGCTCGGATTGGCCAGCAGACGCAGCGCCTGATCGCTGTGGCAGGCCAGCACGACTTTGTCGAAGTGTTCGATGCCGACGGGGCTGTGGATAACCACACCGTGTTCGTTGCGTTCAATCCGGTTTACCGGACAGTTCGTGCGGATCCGCTCTTTGAATGACTCGGTCAGCGGCTCGATGTAAGCACTCGAGCCTCCCTCGATTACCCGCCATTGCGGACGATTGCTGACCGACAACAAACCGTGGTTCTCGAAGAACCGCACAAAGAACTGCAATGGAAAATTCAGCATCTCGGCCATCGGCATCGACCAGATCGCTGCGCCCATCGGCACGATGTAGTGCAGGATGAAGCGCTCGCCGTAGCCGCCGGCCTTGAGGTAATCGTCCAGCGTGGTATCGACGGTAATCCGCTGTTCGGCGAGGTCGCGCCGGGCTTCCTTGTTGAAGCGCAGGATATCGCGCAGCATGCCCCAGAACCCCGGTGACAACAGATTGCTGCGTTGGGCGAACAGGCTGTCGAGGTTGTTGCCGTTGTACTCCAGACCGGTGTCGGGGTCGGTCACCGAGAAGCTCATCTCGGTAGCTTTGGCAGTCACGCCCAATTGGCCGAGCAGGCGGATGAAGTTCGGATACGTCCAGTCGTTGAACACGATGAATCCGGTGTCCACCGCGTAATCACGCCCATCCACCGTCACGTCCACCGTGTGCGTATGTCCGCCGACCCAGTCGCCGGCCTCGAACACCGTGACCTGATGTCGGCGATTGAGCAGGTAGGCGCAGGTCAGGCCTGCGATTCCGCTGCCGACAATGGCAATGTTCATGTCGCATCCCGCAGCGGTGGTGTGCTGCGCACCATGCGCTTGCCGATGGCCAGTTGCACCCGGGCGGGCATTTTCGACAGTGGCCACAGGACCGCCATGAACAGCGCTGGAAAGGCTATTTCCAGCGGCTGCTCCTTGAGCTTGGCAAAAATGTGCCGTGCAGCTTTATCCACAGGCCAGCTCAACGGCATCGGGAAATCGTTTTTCGCCGTCAACGGTGTTTCGACAAAGCCCGGGCTGATGACCGTGACTTCAATGCCTTCGTCCGCCAGATCGATGCGCAACGATTCGAACAGATAACGCAACCCGGCCTTCGACGCGCCGTAGGCTTCGGCGCGGGGCAATGGTACGTAAGTGACGGAACTCGCCATTCCCACCAGATGCGGCGCGGTTCCCTTGCGCAACAAGGGAAGGGCGGCTTCGATGCAATAACTGCTGGCGAGCAGGTTGGTGCGCACCACATGTTCGACGATCGAGGCGTCGAACTGCTGGGCATCGACGTACTCGCAAGTGCCGGCGTTGAGGATCACGCTGTCCAGCGATCCCCACTCCAGCGCGATCTGTTCGCCGATCTCGCGTACGGTCTGGCTGTTGGTCAAATCTCCCGGTACCACCAGCACTTGTCCAGGATAGCGTTGTGACAACACTTTGAGCGGTGCGACCTGACGGGAACTGACCGCCAGGTGCGCGCCGGTTTTCAGTATTTCTTCGGCAAGTGCTGCACCGATGCCACTGCTGGCACCGGTCAGCCAATAACGTCTTGGAGTTGTACGACTCATCCCATTCTCCCTTTCAGCCAGGTAATTACCCGTCCCAATATTGGTAGATGTTCGTAAAGCAATGCCCCGGCATCGAAGTAATCCCGGTGGCGATAAACCTTGTCGCGCCAGAGCAGGTGCGAACACCCCGTGACACGGATAAGCCGACCGCCGGCCAGACGCGGGTGGCGGTAGCTCATGACCCAGCGCAGGTAGCCTTCGCAGTCGCCGATCTGGTCGAAACCATGGAAGTCGAACCGCAACTCGGTGACGTTGGCGTACAGCTCACTGAAGTAGTCGCGCAATTGCGTCAGCCCCTGCACCTCGTGCAGCGGATCGGTGAAATGAATGTCCTCGCTGTAGAGCGCGTCCAGGTTGTGCAGGTTGTCTTTGTTCAACTGCGCGAACTGGCGTGCGAAACGGCGCAGGAATTCACTCATACCCGCCTCCGGCCGCCTGGCGTTGGGGCAGGTTCTTGAACGCGGTCAGCGCCCGCTCCCGCGAAGTGCTCAGGTTGACGATCGGCGGCGGATAATTCGCCACCCCGAACAGCCCGCCGGCACTCGCCGGGTTGTGTACTTCTTTCTTGTTCAGGCCGGCCAGTTCAGGCAGCCAGTGCTTGATGAACAGGCCTTCGCTGTCGAATTTTTCCGACTGGCTGACCGGGTTGAAAATCCGGAAGTACGGCGCCGCATCGGTGCCGGTCGATGCGCTCCACTGCCAGCCGCCGTTGTTTGCCGCCAGGTCGCCGTCGATCAGGTGGCGCATGAAAAAGCGTTCGCCTTCGCGCCAGTCGATCAGTAGGTTCTTGGTCAGGAACATCGCCACCACCATCCGCAGACGGTTGTGCATCCAGCCGGTTTCGAGCAATTGGCGCATGGCCGCGTCGATGATCGGCAGGCCAGTGCGGGCCTCCTGCCAGGCCGCGAGCTCCTGCGGCGCATCGCGCCAGGCCAGGGCTTCGGTTTCCGGGCGGAACGCGCGATGCCGGGATACCCGTGGATAGCCCACCAGAATGTGTTTGTAGAACTCGCGCCACAGCAGCTCGTTGATCCAGGTGACGGCGCCGACCTTGCCGCTTTCGAATTCGCCCTGATTGCTTTGCAGCGCGGCATGCAGGCACTGGCGCGGCGAGATCACCCCGGCGGCAAGATAGGCCGAGAGCTGACTGGTGCCGGGCTTGGCCGGGAAGTCGCGTTCGCTTTTGTAATAGTCGATCTGCACATCGGCGAAGGTGTCGAGGCGTCGTCGGGCTTCGGCTTCACCGGCGGGCCACAGGTCGCGCAGGGATTGGCCGGGTGTCGGGAAACCCTCGATCGACTCGGGCACAGGATCGCTGGCGATGTTCAGCGGGGCCTGCGCGGACGGCGCTTTTATCAGCGGCGGCATCGAACGATGCAAACGTTCATAGCAGACTTTGCGGAACTGGCTGAACACCTGAAAGTAGGTGCCGGACTTGGTCAGCACGCTGCCGGGTTTGAACAGCAACTGATCAAGGTAGCTGTGGAACGAGATGCCTTCTGCTTTCAACGCCCGCTCAACCGCTGCATCGCGGCGGCTTTCATGAATGCCATATTCTTCGTTGACGTGAACGGCCTCGACCTGCAATTGCCGGCACAGCTCAAGCAGCACCACGGGGGCTTGATCCCAGCGCGGAGCGCTGCGGATCAGCAACGGGATGTTCAGTTTGCCGAGGCTCTCGCTCAGCTTCTGCAGGTTGCGTAGCCAGAAGTCGATCTTGCACGGTGCGTCGTCATGTTCCTGCCATTGTTCGGGGCTCAACAGGTACACGGCCACGGTCGGGCC
Source organism: Pseudomonas sp. SDO52101_S400 (assembly GCF_054071635.1). NCBI lineage: Bacteria > Pseudomonadati > Pseudomonadota > Gammaproteobacteria > Pseudomonadales > Pseudomonadaceae > Pseudomonas > Pseudomonas sp. SDO52101_S400. Next base: position 50,332 of record NZ_JBSVWF010000043.1, read on the forward strand.
ACGCTCGGCGGCGGCCGTCAGGGCGGTGTTGTCATGTTGGCGCAGGTCGCTGCGCAGCCAGATCAATTGCATGGCGTTCTCGACACTCTTCATTAAATCAACCCACGCTCTATCAGCACCTGATGGGCCGACAGAGGATCTTCGGCCAGGTACAGATCAGCGATCTCGGAGGTTCTTACGGATAACTCGGCGTGGTGGATGCACACCGTTGGTCCGGCAATCATTTTGGGGCAAGTGACGCCGTTCAACAGTTTCGGCAACTGCGCAGGGTTCATGGCTTTGCTGGAATACAGCAGTACACCACGGGCTTGCAGATGATCGATCGCCAACGCCAGCTCTCCTGCCGGCAACGGCCAGTCGAACACCTGCACCGGGCAATCGGCGCTGCTGATCAACCAGGCGCAGAGCCACAGGTGCGGCTCCAGCAGTAAGTCCGATTGATTGACCAGCAGCAGCGGTGCGCTGCGCAACTGACGGTTGTTATGGTAGATGCGCGCGCCGAATTTGCTACGCAGCCAGGCGTGAAAGAACACCCGTTCCATCTGCGCACCGAACTGGCCCTGCCAGCGCTGTTCAAGATCTGCCAGCAACGGCATCAGCAATTGCTCGCACAGGGTTCGTGGCGGGTACAACGCCATGGCCTGATTGACGCTGTCGTCGAGGCTGCGCTCGTTCAATTGGGTGACCGCCAGCAGTGCGGCCTGATGCAGCGGCTGCCATTCGTTTTCCAGCGGCTCGTTGAAGGCTTGCGGTGTGTCGAGCAGCGGTTTGACCTGACTGACCGCCACGCCCCGATTGAGCCAGGTGAGGATGGTCTGGATGCGCTGCACGTGTTCGGCCGAATACAGGCGGTGACCTTTGGGTGTGCGCTGGGGCACGATCAGTCCGTAACGGCGCTCCCAGGCGCGCAGGGTGATCGCGTTGACGCCGGTCTGGCGCGCGACCTCGCGGATCGGCAGCCAGCCTTCGTCGAGGGCTTTCTTGAAGTCGGCGCCGAGGTCTTCGCGGGCGCTGGTGTCGGGTGAGTCGTTCATCAAATGGCGTTTCGCAGGCTGAGGTTTTCCGGGTGCGGCTGCAGGTAAACCTGTTGCGCGATGTACGGATCGGGGTGTTGGCGAAAGTGATGTTTGAGCAGCGTCAGCGGCACCACCAACGGCACGATGCCGTGGCGGTATTGGCCGATGACGTGCTGCATTTCCTGTTTGTCTTCGGCACTGATGGCCCGTTTCAGGTAACCGCTGATGTGCTGCAACACGTTGCTGTGGGTGCGGCGGGTGGCGCAGGTGCTCAGCGCCGCCATCAACTGGCTGAAGTAGCGCGGGCCGAGCTCCACGGGATCGATGCCGCTCATGTTGCCCAGCAGATTGCCCAGCGCCTTGTATTGCACCGGGTTGTGAGCCATCAGCAGGTATTTGTAGCGTGAGTGGAAGTCGGTCAGGGCGCGGCGGCTCAGGCCCTGTTCGAGCACCTGCTGCCAGTCGCTGTAGGCAAAGACGCGGGTGATGAAGTTTTCCCGCAGGACCGGATCGTTCAGACGTCCGGCTTCTTCGACCGGCAGGTCCGGGTGCCGGGCGCAGAAGGCTTGGGCATAGATCCCGCGCGCGCTGCCAATCGGTGCTCCGTTGTGGTGATAGACCTTGACCCGCTCCAGCCCGCAGGATGGCGATTGCTGCATGAAGATGTAGCCGCAGATGTCATCGAGTTCGGTGGCCATTTTCTGGCCATAAGCGGACAGCGCGTCGGTGACGTCGGTCTCGCGATGAACAGTGCCGAGGGCCTGCGGATGATCCGGGTCGCCCACCAGCCGGATCGGCTCGCGCGGAATGCCCAGGCCGATCGCGACCTCCGGGCACACCGGGACAAACTGGAAATACTCAGTGAGGGTGCGGGTGCACAGCCGAGACTCTTTGTGTCCGCCGTTGTAGCGCACTTCGGCGCCCATCAGGCAGGCGCTGATGGCGATTTTGGGTGGAGACTGTTCGGACATGAAGGCACCTCGAATCCAGATTTGTACAGAAGTCTTTATCTGTACAACATGCCATCAGCATAGATTCAAAGCTGTACAAGTCAAACTATTTGTACAAGATTTTGGAGGGGGCTAAAGCCAGCCCATTTTCCAGTGCGCCTCGTCCTGCAATGCCTGCCAGTCCAATTGTTGACTGCGTCGGGTCAACACGGCCTGCAACTCGATCTCCAACACCGTGCCGTCCTCGTCGCGGAACAGTTCGGTCACCAGAAAATGCTTTTCTCGGTTTTGCGGGAGGGCTGCTGTCCATTTCGACAGCAGCAATTTGCTCGGATTGAAACGGTTCACAGCAGGTGTTCCTGCAAGCGGCGCGCAGCTTCCTGACCGCTTAGCCATGCCCCTTCGACCCGTCCCGACAGACACCAGTCACCGCACGCATACAGCCCCAGATCGGCATCCGCCAGTGTGCCCCACTCATGGCTGGTGGAGGGGCGGGCATAGAGCCAGCGGTGAGCGAGGCTGAAGGTGGGTGCCGGCATGGCGCTGTGCAGCAACTCGGCGAAGGCACCGTGCAACTGCTCGATCACAGCCTCCTTGGGCAAGTCGATGTGCTGCCGGCTCCAGGCGCTGGTGGCGTGCAGTACCCAGGTGTCGAGCGTGTTGTCGCGTCCCGGTTTGCTGCGGTTGCGTGCCAGCCAGTCGAGGGCGCTGTCTTGCACGAAGCAGCCTTCGATGGGCGTATCCAGCGGCTTGTCGAAGGCGAGAGCGACAGCCCAGGTCGGGTCCATCTTCACGCCTGCAGCGGCCCCGGCCAGTTTCGGCGCAGCGGCCAGCAACGCGGTGGCCTGCGGTGCAGGAGTGGCGATCACCACATGGCTGAACGGCCCGTGGGTGAAGCCCTCGGCATCTTGCAGGTGCCAGTGTTCTTCGCCGCGATAGACCTCGGTGATCCGGCAGGCGAAGTGCACTTCCAGGCCGTCGAGCAAACCACGGGTGATGGCGCTCATGCGCGGGGTGCCGACCCAGCGGGTCTGCTCGTCCGGTGACAGGTTCAACTGCCCGCCATGAAAGGTGTAGAGCTGAGGTGTCCATTCGGCGACCCAGCCCTGGCTTTGCCAGCGCTGGACTTCGGTGACGAAGCGTCGGTCGCGGGCGGTGAAATACTGCGCGCCCATGTCCAGCGAGCCAGCGTCACTGCGCTTGCTCGACATGCGTCCGCCGCTGCCACGGCTTTTATCGAACAACTGAACGGTGTGCCCGGCATCCGTCAGGGCCTGGGCGGCGGAAAGTCCGGCGATGCCGGTGCCAATGATTGCGATAGGTACAGTCATAGGGGCCTCGTTTACCTTTCTGTACAGACTACGCCGTGGATGAAACCTGTACAATTTTGTTTTTTGGTATAACTTCCAGCGTTTTCGTTCTGACAGCTTGGCCTATTGTTAAACAATAGAGCCTGCCCGATAGAAAAGATCCCTGCTTATAAAAATAGACTAGGGATCGGGGTAAAACGCCACGCGAGGAAGATGTCATGCACATATTGCTGACCGGCGGTACTGGATTGATCGGACGTCAGCTCTGCCGGCACTGGCTGGGGCAGGGGCATCGCTTGACTGTACTGAGTCGTCGTGCGGACAAAGTCGCAAAAATCTGCGGGGCGCCAGTGCGTGGCATTGCGCGCCTGGAGGACTTTGGCGACGAGCCGGTCGACGTGATCGTCAACCTCGCCGGCGCGCCGATTGCCGACCGTCCGTGGACCCATCGGCGCAAAACCGTGCTGTGGAGCAGTCGCATCACGCTCACTGAATCACTGCTCACGTGGCTGGAAAACCGCGGGCAGAAACCGTCGTTGCTGATTTCCGGTTCGGCGGTGGGTTGGTACGGTGACGGAGGCGAACGCGAATTGACCGAAGAATCGCCACCGGTGATCGACGATTTCGCCAGTCAGTTGTGTATTGCCTGGGAGGAAACCGCGCAGCGTGCCGAAGCGATGGACATTCGTGTGGTGCTGGTGCGAACGGGGCTGGTGCTGTCGGCCGAGGGCGGTTTTTTGTCGCGCCTGTTGCTGCCGTTCAAGCTCGGACTGGGAGGGCCTTTGGGCAATGGTCGGCAGTGGATGTCGTGGATTCATATCGATGACCAAATCGCCCTGATTGATTTTCTTCTGCATCGCGATCAGGCCAGTGGTCCTTATAATGCGTGCGCACCGAAACCTGTGCGCAATCGCGAATTCGCCAAGACGCTGGGCAGCGTGCTGCACCGCCCGGCGTTCATGCCGATGCCGGCCCTGGCCTTGAAGGTCGGTCTCGGCGAGATGTCATTGCTGTTGCTGGGTGGCCAACGTGCCACGCCGACACGCTTGCTGGAAGCCGGATTCACTTTCCGGTTCACGGATTTACGCGCGGCCCTGGACGATCTCTCCAGCCGCCTCTGAAATAGGACGTTGCATGACCGATCACGCCTTGCTTCTGGTCAACCTGGGTTCGCCGGCCTCCACTTCGGTGGCCGACGTACGCAGTTACCTCAATCAATTTCTGATGGACCCGTATGTGATCGACCTGCCGTGGCCGGTGCGGCGTCTGTTGGTGTCGCTGATCCTGATCAAGCGCCCCGAGCAGTCGGCCCATGCCTACGCCTCGATCTGGTGGGACGAAGGCTCGCCGCTGGTGGTGCTCAGTCGTCGCCTGCAACAGCAGATGAAGGCGCAGTGGACCCACGGCCCGGTTGAACTGGCCATGCGTTACGGCGAGCCGTCGATTGAAACCAGCCTGCTGAAGCTGGTCGCGGCGGGGCACAAGCGCATCACCCTCGCGCCGCTTTATCCACAGTTCGCCGACAGCACCACGACGACGGTGATCGAAGAAGCCAAACGAGTCGTGCGCGAGAAGAAACTCGATGTGCAGTTGTCGGTGTTGCAGCCGTTCTACGATCAGCCGGAATACCTCGACGCGCTGGTGGCGAGCGCCAAACCGCACTTGCAGCAGGATTACGATCACCTGCTGTTGAGCTTCCACGGTTTGCCGGAGCGGCACCTGACCAAGCTCGATCCGACCGGCAATCATTGCTTCAAGGATGACAACTGCTGCAAGAATGCCTCGGCTGCCGTATTGGCCACTTGTTATCGCGCACAATGCCTGCGCACGGCGGCATTGTTCGCTGAACGCATGGGGCTGCCGGACGGCAAATGGTCGGTGTCGTTTCAGTCACGGCTGGGCCGGGCGAAATGGATCGAGCCCTACACCGAAGCACGGCTGGATGAGTTGGCCAAGAGCGGTGTGAAGAAGATTCTGGTGATGTGCCCGGCGTTTGTTGCCGATTGCATCGAGACCCTGGAAGAGATCGGCGATCGCGGCAAGGAACAGTTCCGCGAGGCGGGAGGGGAGGAGTTGGTGCTGGTGCCGTGCCTGAACGATGACCCGCAATGGGCCAAGGCATTGGCGGCGCTTTGTGAACGGGCGCCGTTGGCGCTTTAAAAGTCAAAAGCTTCGCGAGCAAGCCCGCTCCCACAGGAGATCAAATGTG
>NZ_JBSVWF010000044.1:0-55504 GCF_054071635.1 Pseudomonas sp. SDO52101_S400
TGGGCTGCCTGACACTCCCTCTTCGCGAGCAAGCCCGCTCCCACAGGGGTTGTGTGTTCAACGCAGGAGGGCCGGGGTTTTCGGTGCGGCGGTCTGTTCGGCAGTCGGCACGTCTTTACCCGCGCCAAGACCACCACCCAACGCCGTCACCAGTTCCGCATGGGCACTCAACCGCGCTGCCTGCACCTGCTGCTGAACCTGCTGCTGTTTGAACAGCAAGGTCTGGGCATTGAGCACGTTGAGGTAATCGGTGAGCCCGCGCTGGTAGGCGATCATCGCGATGTCGTAGGTCTTCTGCGCCGTGGCCACGGACTCGGCGGCGAACGTCTGCTGCTTGTCCATCGACTCGCGGCGGATCAACTGATCCGAGATGTTCTTCAGCGCATTGACCAGAGTCTGGTTGTAATGCGCCACCGCGATGTCATAACCCGCCGACGCTTCACCGAGTTCGGCACGCAGTCGCCCACCGTCGAAGATCGGCAGCGAGATCGCCGGTCCGACGTTGTAGTTGAGCTTCTTGCCGGTCAGAAACTCCAGCGCCCCGCCGCCGGTGGCCATGTAGCCGAGGCTGCCGACCAGATCGACGTTGGGGTAGAACCCGGCATGCGCCACATCGATCCCGCGTGCCTGCGCCGCCACTTGCCAGCGACTGGCGACCACGTCCGGACGCTGACCGAGCAGTTCGGCGGGCAGTGCCGACGGCAGTTTCAGCGCAGCGCCGAGGGACAGGGTCGGACGCTGCAGCTGCGCGCCAGCGCCCGGCCCTTTGCCGGCCAGTGCAGCGATCTGGTTGCGGCTCAGGGCGATTTCCTCGTCCAGCGCATCCAGTTGCCGATGGGTTTCCGGCAGCGGGGTTTCGGCCTGGCTGACTTCAAAGTGCGTGCCGATCCCGCCGTTCAGGCGTTTCTGCGCCAGCTCGAGAATCTGCTGTTGCTGCTTGAGCGTCGCCGCGACGATGTCGCGCTGGGCGTAATGCAGCGACAACTCGATGTATGCGCGCACGATGTTGTTCTGCAACTCGAGCTGCGCCTGCCGCGCCTCGGCAGCGCTCATGTGCGCCAGATCGACGGCCCGCTCGGTGCTGTTGCTTTCACGGCCCCAGAGGTCGAGGGCGTAACTGAAACCCAGCGCGGCGTTGTTGTCCCAGGTGGTGCTGTTGGCCAGCTCACCGGGACCGTAGAACTGGTCGGTCGGCCAGTTGTGGCGCTTGAGGGTCGACTCGCCATTGATCTGCAACGACTCGGCGGCTTCAGCGACACCTGCCATGGACCGGGCCTGACGCACTCGCGCGGCGGCCATGGCCAGGGTCGGGCTGCCTTGCACGGCCAGGTCGATCCAGCGATTGAGTTGTGGATCGCCGTAGGCTTGCCACCATTGCGCGGTGGGCCAGTTTGCGTCACGGGCGGCGTGGGCGATGGCCTCGTCGGTGGCCAGTTCATTGGCCTCCAGTGCCTTGCCCTGCGGGGCAATGCCTGCGGTTCCGATGCAGCCGCTGAGACCTAACGTAAAAGCCAGAACACTGAGCGGCAAAAGCGCTCTGTTGATGCGACGCGGCACTGCTGCGAATTCCTGAGGTGGGGGATGTTTCGAGGTGGGCGCAATTCTAGGGGGGCGCCATTACGGCGATAAGCTGGGATTCCTGTGAATCTTTGTTACCGTTAACGAGATAATCCCTTGGTCGGGGGTCTCAGCCCCTGAAACTTCGTGTCACAATTTGCCATCTCCCTTGAGAGCACCCCATGGACACTTTGCAAAACATGCGCGCCTTCAGTTGTGTGGCCGAAGCGGGCAGCTTCACCGCCGCTGCCGTGCAACTCGACACCACCACCGCCAACGTCTCGCGCGCGGTCTCCAACCTTGAGGCCCACCTGCAAACCCGCCTGCTCAACCGCACGACCCGGCGCATCGCGCTAACCGAAGCCGGCAAGCGCTACCTGCTGCGCTGCGAGCAGATCCTCGCCTACGTCGAAGAGGCCGAAGCCGAAGCCAGCGAGGCCCACGCCCGCCCGGCCGGACAACTGAAAGTCCACACCATGACCGGCATCGGCCAGCACTTCGTGATCGACGCCATCGCCCGCTACCGCAAGACCCACCCGGACGTGACCTTCGACCTGACCATGGCCAACCGCGTACCGGACCTGCTCGACGAAGGCTACGACGTGTCCATCGTCCTGGCCCGCGAACTGCCGGACTCGGGCTTCGTCTCGCAACGCCTGGGCATCACCTACAGCATCGTCTGCGCCTCCCCGGCCTACGTGAAAGCCAACGGCTGCGCACAAAAACCCAGCGACCTGCTGAACCACGCCTGCCTGCGCCTGGTGAGCCCGGTGATCCCCCTGGAAAAATGGGCATTCGACGGCCCGGAAGGCCAGGAAATGGTCACCATCAACAGCTCACCGTTCCTGGTGAACTCCGCCGACGCGATGAAAACCGCGATCATCAGTGGGATGGGTGTCGGTGTATTGCCTGTCTATGCCGCGATCGAAGCTCTGCGCAACGGCTCGCTGGTACGGGTAATGCCGAACTACCGCTCGCAGGAACTGAACCTGTATGCGATCTACCCGTCGCGCCAGTATCTGGATGCGAAGATCAAAACCTGGGTTGAATATCTGCGAGGGTCCTTGCCGGAGATATTGGCGGGGCATCAGGCGGAACTGGCGGCTTATGAGATGAGTGGGAGTCTGGCGGGGGTGCGGGTGGCGAACTGAGTTGGCCGGCCTGAAAAATGGGGTGATGCGGAGGGCGCCACCCCCTCACCCTAGCCCTCTCCCAGAGGGAGAGGGGACCGACCGAGTTGTTTTGGAGAGGTACGCCGACGTGAAATACCGAGGTGAATTCGGGTTTTAAGATGCACGCAACTCGCTCACGCATCCACATCAGCATCAGCTTCCACTCCTACTTCCACCGCTTTTTTGCCGCATCTGCTCCTGCTTCCGCCTCCGCTTTGGCTTTGGCTTTGGCTTTCCACCACTCAACACAATGAGCGTTAGCTCGAGTACCGCTCTTGACGTGCCGGCCCCATCGGAAGGCTGAGTGGAGGGAATCATCCGGGGGTGGGCGCGCAGCGCCGTTCGACGAAGTCGAACACACCGAGAGGAGGTGCAGCGAAGCAAACCGGAGGCGGTGCCCCCGGATGAGTCCCGGAACGAAGGAACACCGAGCCAAAGCGAGGTGCCGAACGCCGGGGCCAAGCGTTTTGGTTACTTTTGGGCGTCTGCAAAAGTGACTCGCCGTAAGGGCGAAACCATAAGAAGCCGTTACCGCAGAAACGGATATTCACCCAAAAACCCAAAGAGCATGGTCGGCCCAGAGGCCGCCAAGACAACCCAAATCAGAAATGTTAGCTTGCTTGGCATCAAGCCCAAAGCCGAGCCCAATGCCAATGAAAAAAACAGTCCTGGCCTTCAGCCGCATCACCCCACCCATGATCGAACGCCTGCAACAGGACTTCGAAGTCATCGTCCCCAACCCGAAAAACGGCGACATCAACGCCCAGTTCAACGAAGCCCTGCCCCACGCTCACGGCCTGATCGGCGTCGGCCGCAAACTCGGCAAAGCCCAACTGGAAACCGCCGCCAAACTTGAAGTGGTCTCCAGCGTCTCCGTCGGCTACGACAACTACGACCTCGCCTACTTCAACGAACGCGGGATCATGCTCACCAACACCCCGGACGTCCTGACCGAAAGCACCGCCGACCTCGCCTTCGCCCTGATCATGAGCAGCGCCCGCCGCGTCGCCGAACTGGACGCCTGGACCAAGGCCGGCCAATGGCAGGCCAGCGTCGGCGCGCCACTGTTCGGTTGCGACGTACACGGCAAGACCCTTGGCATCGTAGGCATGGGCAACATCGGCGCGGCTGTCGCCCGTCGTGGACGCTTCGGCTTCAACATGCCGATCCTCTACAGCGGCAACAGCCGCAAGACCGAACTGGAACAGGAACTCGGCGCGCAGTTCCGCAGCCTTGAGCAACTGCTGGCCGAAGCCGATTTCGTCTGCCTGGTGGTACCGCTCAGCGACAAGACCCGCCACCTGATCAGCCATCGCGAACTGGCGCTGATGAAACCGGACGCGATTCTGGTGAACATCTCCCGTGGTCCGGTGGTCGACGAGCCGGCATTGATCGAAGCGTTGCAAAACAACCGCATTCGCGGCGCCGGCCTCGACGTCTACGAGAAAGAGCCGCTGGCCGAGTCGCCGCTGTTCCAGCTGAAAAACGCTGTCACCCTGCCGCACATCGGCTCGGCGACCAATGAAACCCGCGAAGCCATGGCCAACCGTGCGCTGGCCAATCTGCGCAGCGCTCTGCTCGGGGAACGGCCGCAGGACCTGGTCAATCCACAAGTCTGGCGCGGTTAAAGGATCGGGCAAGTGCGATGTCGCACTTGCCCGATGCTTTATCCAGAACACATAACTTGCAATTGAACTGAACAACGAAACAGATACTGCCGCTATAGACTCTCCAGACATTAAAGCTCTCTGGAGAACATCAGCCTTGAAAAATCTGACCACCGATCAACTTGTCCGCTACAGCAAAGTCATACTCATGGCTTACATCAGCTTCTTCGGCATCCTCGTGATGCACAGCAATTTCACCGACTACCCGTCGAACTATGAATATGTCGGGCACGTCCTCAGTATGGACACCACCCAGATCAACGAAAACATTCGCTATCGGGCAATCACCTCACCCTTGCTTCACCACCGCATCTATTGGCTGATCATCACGCTGGAGGTGATTTACACCGTTTGCTGCCTGCTGGGCACTTATCACCTTTATCGGAAAATCAACGAATCAGCAGAAGCCTTCCACGAGGCGAAGAAACTTTCGATCATTGGCTTGATGATTGCCATATTCGTTTATTACGTATGCCTGCAAATCATCGGTGTTGAATGGTTCGACATGGACACTTCAAAAACATGGAATGCCAAAGACTGGGCCCGACACATTGTCGACTTCATATTTCCGTTATTGATTTACATCGTCATAAAAGTTGAGCGCTGAACATTCAGCGCTCATGTTTCTCAGGCAAGCTTGCCTTGAGTCGGCAGTATCGGTGCGCGGGGTTTGCGAAACACCAGCACATTGCCCAGCATCACCAGCACCAACCCCGCCAACGCCGGCGCCGTCCATTGATAGCCTTCGGCAAAGGCCGAGACGTTCAACGCCACTACCGGGAACAACACCGTGCAATAAGCCGCGCGTTCCGGGCCCATGCGCCCCACCAGAGTCAGGTACGCGGTGAAACCGATCACCGAACCGGGGATGACCAGGTACAGCAGAGCGCCGATGTAGCGCGATGTCCATTCCATCTCGAACGGAATGCCTTTGACCAGACACCACACCGACAGCATCGCTGCGCCGTAGGCCATGCCCCAGGCGTTGGTGGTCAGCGGTTTGAGGCCGGCCTTCTGTTGCAGGCTCGACAACATGTTGCCCGCCGAAAAGCACAGGGTGCCGCAAAGCGCCAGCCCCAGGCCGAGCAGAGTTTGCGGAGTGGCGTGATGCCCTGCCAGTTCCGGCCAGAACAACAGACCCAGACCGCCCAGCCCCAGCGCCCCGCCCATCAACACATTGCGCGCAATGCGCTGACCGAAGAACACCCGCGCATTCAGCGCGTTCCATAACGTTGCTGTGGAAAACACCACCGCCACAAGGCCGCTGGGAATCCATTGGCTGGCCGTCAGAAAACACATGAAGTTGACGCAGAACAGGCACAAACCCTGCGCAACGCAGATCAGATGTCCGCGCCGGTTCATCGGTTGCAGACGGCGGCTGAGCAGCAACAGCGCAAACAGCACCAGTGCGGCGAGGCCGAAGCGATAGACGATCGACACCGGAATCGCCACCACACCCAATTGCCATTTAAGGGCGATCCAGGTGGTGCCCCAGATCAGCACGGTCAACAGATACAACGACAGGTTCATGGCAGACACTCCTCGATTGGATTCCAGTGTCCGTCCGCGTCCTCCACCCGCGCTTGCATAAACTTGCGCTTTTGTCGGCGCGCAGGCTGGCAGCGCGAAATCTACGGAGTAGGATGCAAGGCGTTGAAGAGAACCGATCATGGCCGCCATCGATACCCTGCAAGTCTTCCAAGCCCTCAACAACTCGCCCAATGCACGCCTTGTGCACAGCGCCGAGTTGGGTGACGGCCTGTCTGCAGCCTTGTGGACCAATCACCACGACGCCCAGGAATACGAAGCGCCGAGCCATCACACCCTCTCCTGCTACATCGCCGGAGGCACCGGCACCTTCCGCCGTGGCGAGCCCGGCCACAAGGGCGGCCCGGACAAGCTGTGCATCCTGCCGGCCGACCACGAATCGGGTTGGGTCATCAACGGCGACATTCGCCTCGCTCACCTGTATTTCAGCGCCGAACAATTTGCCCTGGGGTGCGTCACGCTGCTGGATCGCGAACCTCGGGAAATGCAGCTGCGCGAACAGACCTTTCTGGAAGATCCGCAACAGGCCCGACGGTTTCGCCAGTTGCTGACCTTGAACTGGGACGAGCCCGGCGAGCGTTTGCTGACCAGCAGCCTGGCCCACGAGTTGATCAGCCATACCTTGCTGAGCCAGGTTGGCGTGCGTGAGGGCTTGCGCCTCAAGGGTGGATTGGCACCGCATCAACGTCGGCAATTGGTGGAGTTCATCGACAGTCAATTGGCCGAGCCGATCAGCCTCGGGCAACTGGCGGGGTTGTGTGCGTTGTCGGAATACCACTTTGCGCGGATGTTCCGGGTGAGCTTCGGCTTGCCGCCGCATCAGTATGTGCTGGCGCGACGTTTGAGCCGGGCCCGGGAGTTGTTACGCGGGACGTCGTTACCGTTGGGCGAGATTGCCCTGGCATGCGGATTTGCCAGTGCCAGCCACTTCACCAACCGGTTTCGCCAGGTGCTGGGTGGAACGCCCGGCGAATATCGCCAGGCGTTTTTGCGCTGAGCCCTTTTCCCCTCACCCTAACCCTCCCGAAACGTCGGACCGCCCGGTGGGAGAGGGGACCGAATGGGGGATATTGAAAAGTGACGCCGACCTGAACGATTGGCTGTGAATCCAAAATCGACCAAGTCTTTCAGGTCGATGTATGACGCCAGACATCTCTGGTCAGTCCCCTCTCCCTCCGGGAGAGGGTTAGGGTGAGGGGCTTTTGATCTTGACTTAAAACTCTAAGGTGCTCGACAACGAAATCTGCCGCGAATCGCCCATCGACACGAAGAACCGACTGGCCGCCGAGGTATAGTAGGTGCGGTCAAACAGGTTCTTCACGTTGAGCTGGAACTTGACCTTCTGCCCTTCGACTTTGGTGTCGTACGTGGCGAACGCATCGGCCACGGTGTAGCTCGGCAGCTCGAAATCATTCACTGCGTTACCCGCTCGTTCACCGACATATCTCGCTCCGGCGCCGACCCGAAGTTGATCGCCGCCGATCACGCTGCCGAAGTCGTAGACCGCCGACAGCGAGCCGGTATTTTTCGCCACATTTTGCAGCTTGTTGCCTTTGTAGTCCGGATCTTCCGTGACCTCGGCGTCGGTGTAGGCGTAGCTGCCGATCATGCTCCAACGGTCGCTGAGCTGGCCGGTCAGGTCCATTTCCAGGCCACGGGAACGCACTTCACCGGCGGCGCTGTAAATCGTGGTCGGGCCTTCGGCGTTGGCCACCAGCACATTGCGTTTCTTGATGTCGAACAAGGCGATGTTGCCAGTGACACGCCCAGGAATGTCGAGGCGTGCACCCAGCTCCCAGGACTTGGCTTCTTCCGGCGCGATGCTGCCGTCGAGCACGGTGCTGCTGCCGCTCAGCGGGGCGATGGTCGAGTTGGGTTTGAACGACTCGGTGTAGCTGCCGTAGAACGACAACGCGTCGGTGTAGCGATACACCAGGCCTGCACGCGGCACCCACTTCTGGCCGTTGCTGTCGGTGTTGGCCTTGAACGGCACACCTTTGCCGGCGTACTGGTCGTACTCCTGGAAGCGCCCGCCGGCCACCAGAATCCACTGGTCGTTGAGGTGGATCGAGTCCTGCAGGAACACCGAATCACTGCGCAGCAGATCGGTCTGCGCACTGTCCGCCGGGCTGACGGTGGTGCCTGCGACTTCACGGCCATAGACCGGATTGACGTAGCTGAAGGTGCTCAGGCTTTTCTGGCGGATCAGGTCGGCGCGGTAGATCTTGCGGTACTCGTCATCGACGCCGAACACCAGGTCATGCTGCATGCCCAGCACGTTGACCTTGCCTTCAAGGCTGGCGGTGGTGAAGCGGTCGGTGCTGATCGCGCCCTGGGTGCCGTCCATGCTGCGGGTCAGCGTGCCTTTCTTGGTGTCGATCGCGGTCACGCGGACCTGGCTGGCATCGTAGGTTTCGCGGTTCCAGCTATAGCCGAAGTGGGCTTTCCAGTCGTCGTTGAGTTCGTGGTCGGCCTCGAAGTGATAGAGATCCGAGCGCCCTTCCATGTCGTTGAATTTCTCGTCAAGACGCTCGTTGCGCGAGATGTCCAGCGGGTGGTTGGTGCGTGGATCGATCAGCGTGCCACGGTCGAACGGCGTCAGGAATTCACGATGCTCATAAGCGAACAACAGCTTGGTGCGCTCCCCGTACCAGGCCAGAGACGGCGCGATCAGCGATTCACGATGAGTACCGAAGTTGCGCCAGTAATCTTCGTCTTCGTGATCCAGCACCATCCGATAAGCCAGCCCGGAATCGCCCAGCGCACCGGTGCTGTCGAGCGAACCACCGCTGCCATTCTTGCCGTCGCCGTAGGTCGAGCCGCGCAGGGTCAGCGCGTTGTACTGGGTCAATTCAGGCTTCTTGCTGACCATGTTGACCACGCCGCCCGGGTCCTGAATCCCGTACAGCAGCGAGGCCGGGCCCTTGAGCACTTCGACACGATCCACGGTCGCGTTCATGCCACGGCCCTGCACCACCGGCATGCCGTCGCGCATGATCGAGCCGTTGCGGTTGTCGCCGAAGCCGCGGGTCATCACCGAATCCTGGGTGCTGCCCAAGGTGTTGCCCTGAGTGATACCACTGACGTTGGCCAGCGCATCATCGAGATTGCGCGGTGCCTGATCGCGAATGACCTGAGCCGGGATCACGTTGACGGTCTGCGGGATTTCCTGGAGCGAGGCCGAGGAACGCATCACCGAACTGGTTTCCGGTGGCTGATAACTCATCGGTTGATCCATGACCGAGGTGATGTTCGTCGCGCCGAGGTTTAACGCACCTGCAGTCGGTTGTGGTTCGAGTGCCAGGGTATGGCTGTCGGTACGGCGGAAGGTCAGACCGGAACCTGTGAGCAGACGCTGCAACGCCTGTTCGGCGCTCATCTGACCGTTGACCGCCGGCGCATCGAGGCCGTACGGCACTTCAACGGTGTAGACCACGCTCTGGCCGGTCACGCGACTGAAGTCGCTCAGGGCTTGCGGCAGCGGTTTGGCGGCCAGGGAAAAACTGAACTGTTTCTGTGGCTGGCTGCTGTTGCTGTCAGCGGCCTGCGCCACGCTCATCGGCAGCAACGCCAACGCCGCAAAACTCAGCGCCGAGGCACCGAACCACTGTTTGACCGAACCCGATTTTGCCCTGGACTTCATTGTTCATGACCTGTGTAGAACCGCAACGGATGCGAATGACTCGCAGTTTCAGTCACTACACGGATGGCGCCGGGATTTACCTCACCACAAATATGAAAATATTTTCAGCGCAGGATAATCAGCTTGCCCAACACCTGATGCTGCTCGAATCCCAGAACCCCTTGCAGCGAATTCAGCACGGCTTGTGGGTCCTTGCTCGGAAAGCTTCCGCTGACCTTGCGCGCGCCCAGTTCGTCATTGAGCAACACGATCCGTCCCGGGTAATAACGCCGCAGATCCTGCACCACATCCGCCAGTGTCGACTTGTAGTAAGTCAGCCAGCCCTGACGCCAGGCCAGTTGCGCTTCGCTGTCTACGGCGTGCAGTTTTTGTGCTGCGCCTTCGCCATACGCCACTTGCTGACCGGCGGTGAGAACCTGCTGCTCGGCATCCCGCGCGGCCGTCACGCCGACGCGCCCGGACAACACGGTAACTTGTGCGCCATGCGGTTGCAGGCGCACTTCGAACTGCGTGCCGAGCACCCGCGCCTGGCCCTTCTCGGCCTCGACCACGAACGGCTCGCCGGTGTGGGTCACGCTGAAAAAACCGGCGCCCCGCCGCACCTGGACATGCCGCTCGCCATGACTGAAATCCACGGCGATGGCGCTGTCGGCATCCAGCGTGACCTGGGATTGGTCGGCCAATGTCACTGTGCGGATTTCGCCGGGGGCCGAAACATAATCGGCGCCCAGATCATCGATCCAGCGCTGCGGCTGCCAACCGGTGCCGAAGCTGATCATCAACAACAGACAGGCCGCCATCGCCAGCGCTCCGGCCCAGTGCCGGACCTGCGGTCGGCGCGGCCGGTCCATCGCATTCAGGTAACCCTGCAAGGCGAACGACTCTTCATCCGCCAGAGTGCGGGCCGGCCCTTCGCTCATTTCCCACACCACTTGCGCCTGGGCGTAAGCCTCGGCGTGGGCCGGGTCGGCACGCAGCCATTGGCTGAAAGTCAGTTGATCACCGGTGCTGGGGCGGTCGTGCAACAGGCTCAGCCAGGCAAAAGCCGCCTGCTCCTGAGCGGGCGTCGGGGTGACGCGGTCGGTGTGATTCACGGTGCTGTCCCTGGCAGGCGTGGCGCGGGTTCGCGCAGGCTGGCCTTGCAGGCCTCGAGGGCGCGCATCATATGTTTTTCCACGGCGCTTTGGGACAAGCCCATGGCTTTGGCGATCTCGGCGTACTTGCGCCCGTGGATGCGATTGAGCAAAAAGATCTGCCGCGTGCGCTCGGGCAATGCACGCAAGGCCGCTTCGACATGGCGCAAATCATTGCCTGCTTCCAGTGCGGCTTGCGGTTCGCTGGCGCTGCTGTCCGGTTCATCCGGTTGCCAGCCTTCGTTGACCCGAACCCGCGTGCCTTCGCTGCGCAAATGGTCGATGGCAATGTTGCCGGCACAGCGCAACAGGTAGGTGCTGAGTTCTTCGACCTGCACCAGCGGGCGGCGCCAGAATCGCAGGAACAGATCCTGCACCAGATCCGCTGCCGTGGCCCGACAGCCGACGCGGCGATTCACCAGCGCTTCCATTTGCGGACGCTGCGAGAGGAACACTTGAAGAAAATGCGCACGTGCACCGCTCGGTTCATCGTCGCGGGATTCCGGGGGATGACCGATCAGCATTGCATCACCATGCCCATGCGGCGACCGGCGTAGCCATCAGGCTCAACGCTGCCAGCGCCATTGCCAGTTTCGGTCGATAGGGCATCAGCAGCACCAGCAGTAATGCGCTGAACATCAACACGGCGAACCAGTCGACCAGTCCGAAACCCCACCCGTTGGCAGCCACGGCGGCCCAGAGTGAAAGGCACAGCAGCAACCAACCAACGAGCTTCAGATTTTTTGCGCGTCGGGTTGAAGGCTTGTAGCCCAACAGCTCATCGTGATGTCGCGGCATCGACAGACACAGCGCAGTGAATCCGGCATAACACAGCAACAGCGCCAGCAGCATCAGTGCGTCCCCTGCTCAAGCGTGATCGACCGGGCCGTTTCGCGAGGCGTTTTTTGCACGCGGACGGTGTGGCCGGCACGCTGCATTTTCCATGCGGCCCACGCCAGGAACAGACCGGCGCCTAGGCAGGTCAGGTCGAAACCGGCCAACGCCCAGTCACCCTGCGTCAGCGTGACGCCGAGGTGATGCGAGGTGGTCAACGCATTGAGCAACGGCACCGTGGTGAACAGCAGCGCGGCCAGTGTCAATTGCTCGACCCAGGCTTTGCGACCGGGCCGTAGCAACGCATGCACGACGCTCAAACCCCAAGCGATAAAGAACGCGTTCACTTCCCATTTGGCCCGACCGTCGAGGCTCAGGGGCAACAAGCGGTTGGCCCAGAAGAACACCGCCACCGCACTGACCAGCCCGGCCATGCTGGCGATGTTCAGCACTTCGACCAGCCGCAATTCAAACGGCATGACACCGCTTTTGGCGTGTTTGAGCTGACGCTTGCCGAGCCAGATCACCAGTCCGGTGCCAATCATTGCCGTACCGGCCAAGCCGCAGATGAAGTACAACCAGCGCAACACCGGGCCGGCGAAGTGGCCGATGTGCAAACCATAGAAACTGCCGGCAATCGTCATGGGCAGCGGTTTGGCCGGGGTCGCACCGAGGATTTGCCCGGTCACACCATTGAAGGTCACGTCGCTGCCGTACTCGTAGGTGATCTTGTCGGAGCTGGCGCGCGACACCTGTACCGAGGCATTGGCGTCGCCGGGGTGTTAACGGTCACCCGCGCTGCATGTCCGCCGCCCCAGTGCTCACTTGCGCGTGCCAGCAGCGGCGCCATCGGCGGCAACGTGGTGGGAATCCCTGCACGCTCCGGGGTCGGAGCCTCGGGAAATACTTCATCGTAAAACGCACTGCGATCGTTGCCATAGGACGCCAAAAGACTCGCCGGCATAACCATCGCCATGAAGATCACCAGGCTGCTGTAGGTGATCATCAGGTGAAAAGGCAGCACCAGCACGCCCACCGCGTTATGCCCGTCCAGCCAGGTGCGTTGGCCTTTGCGCGGGCGGAAGGTGAAGAAGTCCTTGAAGATTTTCTTGTGGGTGATGATGCCGGTGATCAGCGCGATGAACATCACCATCGCGGCGCTGGTCGCCAGCCAGCGGCCCCACGGATAAGGCATTTGCAGCTGGAAGTGGAAGCGGTAGAAAAATTCGCCGCCGAAGCTTTTGCGCACGGGCACTTCGGCACCGGTCTGGGCGTCGAGGATTTTTTCGGTGAATCGGCCGCGCTCACCGGGTTTGGCCGGGGCTTGCTGCCAACCTACAGTGATCCCGGGCTCGCGCGCATCGGGAAGCGTGATCTGCCAGCTTGGCGCGTCGGCCGCACGCTGTTGCAGATAGGCTTGCGCCAGCGTCAGGCTCGCATCGGCATCGAGCGGGCGCGACGGGATTTCCGGTTGCATCCAGTGATTGGTCTCGTCCTTGAAATAGGCCAGCGTCCCGGTCAGGAAAATCGCGAACAGCAGCCAGCCAAAAATCAGTCCGGTCCAGGTATGCAACCAGGCCATCGCCTGGCGGAAACCCTCTTTCATGCGTAACCCAGACCGCGAGCGGCGCCGGAGATCGTCGCCAGAATCACGCTGGGCACCAGCAAGCCGACCCACGCCGCCCACGCGCTGCGGCAGGCGAAGCACCAGAGCACGGCCACCAGATAGACCAGAAACGAGACAGTCATGCCGGTCACAACTGCTTCGGCGCGGTTCAACGGCAACCACATGGTCAGCGTGACACTGGCCAGCGCCGCGACCAGATAGCCGCCAAACACCGCCGCGAGTACCCGCGAAGTGACGGCCAGACGATAGGACATGGGGAGTGTGGCGAGTTTGGCTTTCATGTTTCGACCCTGAAACGGTTAACGCCCGGCCAACAGGCCGAGACGGCAGGCATGCGATATTAATGATAAATATTCTCATACGCAAAAGAGTCTGATTGCCGGCATGCATTCGCGGCCCTACAATGCGAACCATTCTTGTTCTCTAACGCATCCTGCATGCGCCCGGAGTGATGCCGTTGTCGTCCGCCCATCCCGTCGAATCGCTGTATCAGGCCCACCACAGCTGGCTCACCGGCTGGCTGCGGCGCAAACTCGGCTGCCCGGACAGCGCCGCCGATCTGGCCCAGGACACGTTCATTCGGGTGCTGACCGCACGAGAACCGCCGGTAATCATCGAACCGCGCGCATTCCTCACCACCCTGGCCAAGCGCGTGCTGTTCAACCATTACCGTCGCCAGGATCTGGAACGCGCCTACCTCGACACCCTCGCGCAGATGCCGGAAGTGGTTGCGCCTTCTGAAGAAGAGAAAGCGATCATCCTGCAAACCCTGATGGAGCTGGATCAGTTGCTCGACGGCCTGCCGCGCGCGGTCAAACGTGCATTTCTGCTGGCGCAGGTCGATGGCCTGACCTATCCGCAGATCGCCGCCGAACTGGGTATCTCCGTGGCCACGGTCAAACGTCATCTGAACAAGGCAGCCATGCGCTGTTACTTCGCCCTGTGAACGCGCCGATGGATTTTTCCGCGCAGGTCGCCGAACAGGCCGTGCACTGGTTGCTGGAAATGCAGCAAGGCCCGTTGAATCCGCGCCAGCAACAAGCCTGGCAACAATGGATCGACGCCCACAGTGAACACCGCCGCGCGTGGGAGCACATTCAGCGGGTCAATTCACGGTTGCGGGGTTTGTCATCGCCGCTGGCCCATGCCGCGTTGAACGCGCCAAAGTCCGGCAGTCGGCGTCAGGCTCTCAAATTGTTGATGCTTCTCGGCGCCGGTTCGGCAGTCACCTGGGGGATGCGCGAGCACAATCCGTTGCCGTCGCTGCTGGCCGATTACCGCAGCCCGATCGGTCAGCGGCGCAAAATATCGCTCGGAGCGGGCGGACAGTTACAACTCAATACTGCGAGTGCGGCGGATGTCCGGGGCGATGGCCTGATCCGCCTGCTCGAAGGCGAAATGCTGCTGACCGCCACCCGATCCTTCGAAGTGCAAACCGCCCAGGGCCTGCTGAAAACCCAGGGGGCACGGATCAACGTGCGTCAGTTTGCCGATCGTACGCAGATTGCGTTATTTGAAGGTCGGGTCGAGCTGAGCACACAAGGTCGCGCACCGATGTTGCTGCCGGTCGCCCGGCAATTGAGTTTCAGCGCCACCTCTTTTGGTGAAGCCAAACCACTGGACGCCAACAGCGGCGCCTGGGCCGACGGCATGCTGGTGGCCGCGCACATGCGCCTGGGCGACTTCCTCGACGAACTCGGCCGATATCGTCGCGGGCAACTCCATTGCGATGCGAAAGTGGCTGACTTGCTGATCTCCGGGACTTATCCACTGGACGACAGCGAGCGGATTCTCGATCTGCTGGAAATCAGCCTGCCAGTAAAAGTGAAGCGTTTTACTCGCTACTGGGTGACGGTCGAAGCTAAAGCCTGATCGTTCCCACGCTCCGCGTGGGAATGCAGCCCCGGACGCTCCGCGTCCCCTGCAAAAATAAATGAGCCGTTTTTCAGATCTGGCGTGACAGAGAAGGAAAGCCCCCTTGATTCAACCTTCTCAGGACCGTCCTCCATGCACCCCACCCGCCTCACGCCGTTGGCCCGAACCCTGCGCAATCTTGTCCTCGGCGCCAGCCTGAGCTTCAGTGCCCTGCCCCATGCGCTGGCTGCCGACACCAAGGCTTATCACATCGCCCCGTCGTCGCTGGAAAACGCCCTCAACCAGTTCGGCCGTGAAGCCGGGGTGCTGATTTCCTTTGGCTCGCAGGTCACCAGCGGTGTGCAAAGCCGTGGACTGGAAGGCAGCTACACAGCGGAACAAGGTCTGAACGCGCTGCTCGAAGGCACTGGCCTGCAAGCCCGCGCCGAGGGCGGCAATGCCTTCAGCCTGCAACCATCGAACGACAGCGCCCTGGAGCTGGACACCTCGAAAGTGGTCGGCGACTGGCTGGGTGAAGCAGCGCAGGTCAACGTCTTCGAACATCCCGGCGCCCGTGACGTGATCCGCCGCGAAGAGTTCGAACGCCAGGGCGCGACCCAGGCCCGTGATGTGCTCAACCGCATTCCCGGGGTCAACGCCCCGGAAAACAACGGCACCGGCAGTCACGACATGGCGCTGAACTTCGGCATTCGCGGCCTCAACCCGCGCCTGGCTGCACGTTCGACCGTTTTGATGGACGGCATTCCGGTGCCGTTCGCGCCTTACGGTCAACCACAGTTGTCGTTCGCACCGATCAGCATGGGCAACATGGACGCGGTGGACGTGGTGCGGGGCGGCGGCGCCGTGCGTTACGGCCCGCAGAACGTCGGCGGCGTGGTCAACTTCGTGACCCGGGCGATTCCGGACGAGCCGACCGTCAAGGGCGGTTTCCAGACCGAAACCAGCCCATCGTCCAGCCACGACGGTTTCAAGACCAGCGCCAACCTGCTGGCCGGCGGCACCAATGCCAATGGTCTGGGCGGTGCTCTGTTGTATTCCGGTACTCGCGGTGGCGACTGGCGCGAACACAGCGACACGGAAATCGACGACCTGATCCTCAAGGGCAAATACCAGCTCGACGAAGCCAACAGCTTCAACGCCATGGCCCAGTATTACGAAGGCAAGGCCGACATGCCCGGTGGCCTGAGTGTCGCCGACTACGATGCCGATCCGTATCAGTCGACCCGGCCGAAAGACCAGTTCTGGGGCCGTCGCACGATGTTCAATTTCGGCTACCGCTATCAGGAAGATCGCCGCGAATTCACCGCCAACACCTTCTTCACCAAGACCCTGCGCAGCGGTTACCTGGATCAGGGCACGTTCCTGTCGCTGTCGCCGCGTGAATACTGGGTTCGCGGTCTGGAAACCCGTTTCGCCCAAGGTTTCGACCTCGGCCCGACCAGCCATGAAGTCGGCGTCGGCTATCGTTACATCAACGAGGCTGGTCACGAGTTGCGCTATCGCACCCCGATCAGCAGCAACGAATTCCCCACCACCAATAGCCGCAATGACCGCGACACTCGCGGTGGCACCGAGGCCAACGCGTTCTTCGTCGATGACCGGATCGACATCGGCAAGTGGACGATCACCCCGGGCGTGCGCTACGAGATGATCGAGTCGCAACAGACCAACAACCTGACCAACGTCAAATACAAAGGCGACTACAACACCGCGCTGCCGGCGTTAAACGTGCTGTACCACCTGACCGACAGCTGGAATCTGTACGCCAACACCGAAGGCTCGTTCGGCAGCGTGCAATACAGCCAGATGCCCAACCGCGTCAGCAGCGGCGAAGTGAAACCGGAGAAGGCCCGCACCTGGGAGCTCGGCACCCGTTATGACAACGGTGCGCTGCGAGCAGAAATCGGCGCGTTCCTGATCAACTTCGACAACCAGTACGAAAGCAACCAGACCAACGATTCGGTGATCGCCCGCGGTGAGACCCGCCATCAGGGTATCGAGACCAGCGTCAATTACGCCCTCGACGACTTGAGCCCGGCGCTGGCCGGCTTCGATGTCTACGCCACTTACGCCTATGTCGACGCGACCATCCGCGAAGACGGTCCGAACAAGGGCAATCGTGTGCCGTTCTCGTCCAAGCACAAAGGCACGATCGGCGTCGGTTACACCGAAGGGCCGTGGAAGCTGAACCTGGACAGCAGCTTCCAGAGCGATCAGTTCGCCGACAATGCCAACACTTCGAAGGAAAGCGCCGACGGCAGCACCGGCAAGATCCCGGGCTACATGCTGTTCAGCAGCCGTGCCGGCTATGACTTCGGCCCGCAGCTGTCGGACCTGAACGTGGCGGTGGGGGTGAAGAACATCTTCAACACCCAGTACTTCACCCGCTCGTTCGATGACAACAACAAGGGCAAGTATGTGGGTGAGCCGCGTACGGTGTACGTGCAGACCTCCGTCGCTTTCTGATCCCTGCTGAAAACAGAAAGGGCCTGCAATTGCAGGCCCTTTCTCATTGGGTGGCTTGGAAAATCAGCGCATCAACTGTTGATCGCTGCCTGTTCGTTCTCGTCAAACTCTTCCGCCAACAGCTTGTCATTGGCCTTGCCTGTGAATGGCACCACAGCGGCTCGCGGTTTGCCGCGCAGTTTGCCAAACAGGTGCTCCAGCGCGTGCTCCAGTTTTTCGGCTGCACCATCGATCGCCTGTTCCAGCGAATCGGCTTTGTGGGTGACGGAAATCGGTTGATGGCCTTTTGGCCGCGCTTCCAGCTGGCAGCGCAAATCATGAGGGCCTGGTTTGTCACCGTTCTCGTCGCTCAGATGGACTTCGACACGGGTCAGGTCTTCCTCATAACGGTCGAGCGTGCTCTCAATTGTGGTTCGTACCCACTCCTCCAGTCGTTTGCTGCTTTGAATATGGTTGTCGCTGTTGACTTGGATTTGCATAGTTCATCCCTTATTTCAGCTAGCTCGCAAGAGGCCTTGAACAGGATTTCGTGACCTCTTGATTACAACAATCGGCCCGCCGGACGAACATTTCAACCCCTGAAAAAAGATAAATATTCATACGCAAAAAAAGCCGGACAACCGAGTGAAGCGCTGGTAAGGTCGGGAGTTGGGTCGCCTCAGCTCCCTGAAAAATCTGCTCACAATTGGCCATCACTCAACGGGTGCAGGCTGCGGAAAATCCCCGCCTCTTCCACCAGCCAGTCATGCACCGCCCGCACGCCCGGATGGCTCAACGCCCCCGGCGCATAAAGCAAGACATAGCGCTTGTGATTGGGCACCGAAATCCCGAACGGCACGATCAACGTCCCCCGCTCCAGCTCATCGTTGAGCAGCGTGCGCCGGGCAATCGCCACGCCCATGCCGGCAATCGCCGCTTCGATGGTCAGGTGGTTGCGATTGAACGTGTGCCCACGCCGTACGTCGGCGCCTTCGAAACCGATGGCATTGAGATAAAACTCCCACTCCGCGTATTCATAGCTGCCGCGCCAGGCCGTGATGTCGTGCAGCAGCGGGAAATGCACAAGATCCGCCGGCCCGTGCAGCGGCGGCCGCCCACGCAGCAGTCCCGGCGCGCACACCGGGAAAATCTGCTCGTCGAGCAAGGCTGTGGATAACAGTCCCGGATAACTGCCGTCGTTCAAGTCGATTGCCAGGTCGAAATCCCCTTCGTGCAACGGCACGCTGCTGTCCTCGGCCACCAGTCGCAGCTGGATGTCCGGATAACGCTGTTGCAGACGCGGCAGGCGCGGTGTCAGCCATTTGCTGAGGAACGACGGAATCGAACGCACCCGCAGAATCCCGCTGATCATCCCGGCATCAAGGCGACGCAATTCCGCGTCGATGCTGCCGTAAGCCTCATTGACCGTGATCGCCAGTCGCTGCCCTTCTGCGCTCAACTCCACGCCCCGGGCACGACGGTGAAACAGGCGAAAGCCCAGACGCTCTTCCAGCTGTCGGATTTGCTGACTCACCGCCCCCGGCGTGATGTGCAGTTCTTCGGCACAACGGGTGAATGACAGGTGCCGCGCGGCACAGGAAAACACCTGCAGCCAGACGTAAGTCTGGGCATGCAATTGACGACTCATTGTTTAGTCCTGCTAAAGGCTTACTTAGGAAGTTTCGTTAGTCACGTTGAAGCGAGGTAGGCAGTATCGCCGACATTGCGCTTGTCCTACAAAAAATGGCAGCGATTCCTACTCCATTGCTTGTAAGGGTTTAGCATGGCTATCAGTGTTTTCGATCTATTCAAAGTCGGCATCGGTCCGTCCAGTTCTCATACCGTCGGCCCGATGCGCGCCGCCGCGACCTTCGCCCAGGCCCTGATCGACCAGCATTTGCTGAACGATGTGCAACGGGTGGAAATCCGCTTGTACGGCTCGCTTTCGGCCACCGGCGTCGGCCACGCCACTGACCGCGCAACGGTCATGGGCCTGATGGGCGAATGGCCGGACAGCATCGATCCGTCGACCATCGAACCACGCATCCAGCAACTGCGCGAGACAGGCCAACTGTCTCTCGCGGGTCAACGCTCGATTGCCTTCAACTGGCAGCACGATCTTCTGCTGCTGGACGAGAGCCTGCCCTACCACCCCAACGCCATGTCGCTGACAGCCTTCGGTGCATCCGGGCAACTGTTCGAGCAGACGTACTACTCGGTCGGTGGCGGTTTCATCATCGAAGCGGCCGAAGCCGAGTCTGGTGTGGCACCGACCGGCGACGTGGTGTTGCCGTACGATTTTTCCAGCGCCGCTGAACTGCTGTCGCTGTGCAACAGACACAACCTGCGTGTTTCCGAATTGATGATGGCCAACGAACGGGCCTGGCGCAGCGATGCCGAGATCCGCCAGGGCCTGCTGCACATCTGGTCAGTGATGCGCGAATGCGTCGAGCAGGGACTGAGCCATGAAGGCATCCTGCCCGGCGGTCTGAATGTTCCGCGTCGCGCAGCGAAATTGCACCGCAGCCTGCTGGAAATCGGCAAGCCGAACGTCATCAGCTCGACCCTGTCGGCGATGGAGTGGGTCAACCTGTTCGCCCTCGCCGTCAACGAAGAAAACGCCGCCGGCGGCCGCATGGTGACCGCGCCGACCAACGGTGCCGCCGGGATCATTCCGGCCGTCCTGCACTACTACATGAAATTCAATCCGGACGCGTCGGACGATGACGTAGTCGCGTTCTTTCTGGGCGCGGCCGCGGTCGGCATCCTGTGCAAGAAAAACGCTTCGATCTCCGGCGCCGAAGTCGGCTGTCAGGGCGAAGTTGGCTCTGCCTGTGCGATGGCCGCTGCGGGTCTCGCCGATGTGCTCGGCGCCACTGCGGAGCAACTGGAAAACGCCGCCGAAATCGGCCTGGAACACAACCTCGGCCTTACCTGCGACCCGGTCGGCGGCCTGGTACAGGTGCCGTGCATCGAGCGCAACGCCATCGCCGCCGTGAAGGCAATCAACGCCACGCAAATGGCCCTGCGCGGCGACGGCAAACACTTCATTTCCCTCGACCGGGTGATCCGCACCATGCGCGATACCGGTGCCGACATGCATGACAAATACAAAGAGACTTCACGGGGCGGCCTGGCCGTGAGCTGGGTGGAGTGCTGAGGAGCGCTCCCTGACCGCCCGTAACACGTGAGCCCGAGCAAGAATAATAACGAGGCAAAAACGATGACCGATGTACGCACACCTGCTGCCGAAAATCCCGCTGTAGACCGCACACGCAACAACGAAACTGCCCACAAGGGCTGGAGCAAATTCGACACCACCTGGATGCTCGGCCTGTACGGCACGGCCATCGGAGCCGGCACCTTGTTCCTGCCGATCAACGCCGGTGTCGGCGGCTTCTGGCCGTTGCTGATCCTGGCGTTGCTGGCGTTCCCGATGACTTTCTTCGCGCACCGGGGCCTGACCCGCTTCGTGCTGTCCGGCCGCTCCGGTGACATCACCGAAGTGGTGGAAGAACACTTCGGCATCGGCGCCGGCAAACTGATCACGCTGCTGTATTTCTTCGCGATCTTCCCGATCCTGCTGGTATACAGCGTGGCGCTGACCAACACCCTGAGCAGCTTCCTCGAGCACCAGTTGCACATCGCCCCGCCGCCGCGCGCGGTATTGTCGCTGGCGTTGATCCTCGGCTTGATGGCCATCGTGCGTTGCGGTCAGAGCGTGATCGTCAAAGCCATGAGCGTGCTGGTGTATCCGTTCGTCGCCGCGTTGCTGTTGCTCGGTATCAGCCTGATTCCGAACTGGAACGGCGCATTCTTCGCCAGTGCTCAAGAACCGATGGAAATGTCGGTGTTCCTCAAGACCCTGTGGCTGGCGATCCCGGTGATGGTGTTCTCGTTCAACCATTCGCCGATCATTTCCGCGTTCGCCGTCGAGCAGAAACAGCGCTACGGCGACCAGGCCGAACGCAAGAGCAGCGGCATCCTCGCCATGGCCCACGGCATGATGGTGGTGACGGTGATGTTCTTCTGCTTCAGCTGCGTGCTGGCGCTGTCGCCGGCCGATCTGGCAGCGGCCAAGGCGCAGAACATTTCGATCCTGTCGTACCTGGCCAACCACTTCCAGACCCCGGTCATCGCTTACGCCGCGCCGCTGATCGCGCTGGTGGCTATCACCAAATCCTTCCTCGGCCACTACATCGGCGCCAGCGAAGGCTTCCAGGGCATGATCGTCAAAAGCCTGCGTGGCCGTGGCCGGGTGATGTCGGCGAGCTGGCTGAACCGTGCGACGGCACTGTTCATGATCCTCAGCTGCTGGGCCGTGGCGACCTTCAACCCGAGCATCCTCGGCATGATCGAAACCCTCGGAGGGCCGGTGATTGCCTGCCTGTTGTTCCTGATGCCGATGTACGCGATCCGTCGTGTGCCGGCCTTGCGCCAGTATTCGGGCCAGGCGTCCAACGTGTTCGTGGTGCTGATCGGCCTGATTGCACTGTCAGCGATCATCTACTCGGTTCTGCCCTGAAACGAGCCGCAAATAAAGAAGGCGAGCCATGGGCTCGCCTTCTTTTTGGCCGGTTTCATTGTTCGACAATATTCCCGGCATGTCCCTTGCTACATCGCTGAAGGAGACAGGACCACGGAAGGGCCGATGATCAGGTTTGGCGAACCAACCCGATCAAGGCCGGTCAACAACTGCACGTTCAATCAGGCGGTGACGCATCATGGACAATCCTTTTCAGATCATTACCGATGCCTTCGCGCCGGACTATCAGATCAACCTGAGCATTCAGGGCCTCGACGGCAGCATCATGCTGACCCTTTCGAACGGCGGCCGTATCGTCGCCAAACGAATGATCAGCGCCGAACAGCGCAACGACCCCAAGCGCCTCAAGCGACTGGTGCAAAGCATTCAGTTCGGCATCGCCATCGAACAGGGCCACAGCGCCATGGCGATCCTTGAAGCCATGACCCGCGGCGACGGGCTCACCCCGCCACCGCGCCAGATCAAAGGCCAGCACCGGCCATCGATCGGTCTTTAGAGCTCGCCTTTCTCGATCTCAGGGTGTTCACCGGAACCCGCACCGAGCTTGCGTTGCGGCTTCTCGATTTTCACCGAAGGGAATTGCGACGAAGCGTAACGCACCACCAGGATCGAGAACGCCAACAGCAGAATCCCGCCACACAGGTAGATGATGCCCATGTCCGGCGGGTTGTGGTGCGAGACGTTGGAGATCAGCAGGCGCGTCAATGCGGTGATCGCCACATAGATCAGGAAGCGCACCGGCATGTGGTTGGTCTTGAAATAAATCCCGACCATCGCTCCCAGTTCCAGATAGATGAACAGCAACAGAATGTCATCGATCTTGATGTGCCCTTCCTCGAGCATCCCGAGAAACTCCATCACCGCCGCCCAGGCGGTCACCGCACCAATGGCGAACAGCGCCAGATAGTGGAAGGTCTCGACGAACAGGTTGCCCAGGGACTCGGCCAGTTGATGCACGTTTTGCCGCAGTTTCTCGGCCCAGTTGATTTTCACGATGAAGGTTCCTTAGCCCGGTTCGAGCGGATGTTGCGCGTTGGACGTGACGGTTATTGCACACGCACGCGGATGCATGCAGAAAAGAGGCCACGCCATCATGGCGAGACGGCGCGAAAGCCGCGCCGTGGCGTTTGGTCGCACCTGCGCGGCGCATTAGGCCTGACAAAATCCGAATCCGGTCTACATTAAAAAGCCACTACCCAAAGCGCAGGGATTCGCTTATCCTTTTCGCTGTATATAGATACAGTAGTCGCAAAGACAACTTAATGTGAAGGCATGTGAGGTGGTGAATGGCCGTCGAAGTGGTATACCGCAGCAGCCGAGATCTGGAGCGCTTGTTCATGGATAAAGCCGAAGCTGACCGTCATGACAAAATGCTCGAACTGGCCGAGTTGCTGGCCGAAGTCCTGGAAAAAGCCGTTCCTTCGTTGAGCGAGCAGCAGGTGGAAGAAGTCGGGATCTTCATGGCGAAGAACCGCGATGTGTTCGCCCGGGCGTTCAAGAGCCAGCCTGATGCCCTGTCGGAGCTGATCAACGCACCGGCGGCACCGGTTGTGGCGACCGAGACGGCAGACGCGGCAGAACCGGCAGAAGCCCCGGCCAAACCTGCCAAAGCGGCGAAGGCTGCGAAATAATCGACACCTGAATTGAAGCCTCTGAATTGAATAGCCCCTGAGTTGAACGACTCAGGGGCTTTTTCATGTCCGGACAAACCTCAGCGGTACAACACCTTCTCCGCCAGTTCGTCCGCCACCCGCGCGGGTGAACGTTTTTCTGCCTGGGCGTGAGCAAACACTTCAGTCAGGCGCGAGCTGATCTTCGACAGGTGCGCGGTGATGGTCGTCAGCTCTTCGCCCCGGTGTTTGAGGGAAACGTAGATCAAGCCGCCGGCATTAATCACGTAATCCGGCGCGTACAGGATGCCGCGCCGTTCCAGTTGATCGGCGACATCCAGATGCGTCAGCTGATTGTTGGCCGAGCCCGCCACCGCCGAGCAGCGCAACTGGGTGACCGTGTGGCTGTTGAGCACACCGCCCAGGCCACACGGCGCGAGGATGTCGCACGGCGTGCTGAGCAAGGCGTCGTTGGCGATCGGATGAGCATTGAGCTGGTCCATCGCCAGTTGCACCTTGCCGTGGTCGATGTCGCTGACCAGCAGTTCGGCGCCGGCGGCGTGCAGCTGTTCGGCCAAGGCATAACCGACATTGCCCAACCCCTGGATCGCCACGCGCAAGCCTTCAAGGTTGTCGCTGCCTAACCGCGCCATGGCGGTGGCGCGAATCCCGGTGAACACACCCATTGCCGCGTGTGGCGCCGGGTCGCCGGCCGAGGTGGTGCTGGTGACGTGCTGGGTCTGCTGGGCGATGCAGTCCATGTCCGCCACCGAGGTACCGCTGTCGATGGCAGTGATGTAACGGCCGTCGAGCTGATTGATGCAACGGCCAAAGGCTTCGAACAGCGCGCCACGGTTTTCCACATGAGCCGGCCGCACGATCACGGCCACTCCGCCACCCTGGGCGAGACCGGCCAGCGCAGCTTTGTAGCTCATGCCCTGAGCCAGGCGGATGGCATCCTCGACGGCCGATTCGTCATTAGGGTAAGCAAGATAACGACACCCGCCCAGGGCTGGCCCGAGGCGACTGTTATGGATGGCAATGACCGCCTTCAATCCGGAGACCGGATCAACGCTAAGGTGCAGCGATTCCAGGCGAGTGCTTTGCATGAGAGCGAACATCGGCAGGCCCCCGAATCACTTCTGGTAGACGCCAGTATAGGCTTGCGCCCAAAAATTGCTGAAGCGCACCGGAATAAGGCCCGACAGCGACCAATGCAATGCGGCATAACCCGGTGGCAGAGCGGCGCGACACTGGACGAATGACAAAGACGGGGCTAAAACGAGGCATTCCCCGGAGATTTTGATGAGTCCGCGCCAACGTTTTTTCGACTGCCTGCACCGTTCACCGCCCGCGCTGTTCGAGGCGGCGTTGTGGATGGCTGCCGAGCATGACAAACACGTCGACCCCGAGGCGTTGTTGCAGGACTTCAAGGAGCTGCAACAGCGCGTCAGTTCAGGTTTGCCGCTGCTGCCGGTCAGTGAACTGGCGCAGCCGCTGTTGCGGCGGATGACCGACCTGGGCTTCGCGCAGGATGATTTCGTACCGTTGCGCCCGCAGGCGGCGATGGTCAACAAGGTGTTGCAGACTCGCCGTGGTCAACCACTGACCCTGGCGTTGATCGCGCTGGAACTGGCCCGAGGCCTGGAGATCCCGCTGGTGGGCGTTAACTTCCCCGGGCATTTCCTGCTGAAGGTGCCCGGGGCTGATCACTTGCTCGATCCGTGTGGTGGACGGCGCCTGTATCCGAACGATTGCCGCGAACTGCTGCACCGCCAATACGGCCACCAGATGCAACTCAACGCCGACCACCTGCTGACTGCCACTCCGCTGCAGATGCTACAGCGTCTGTCGCGCAACCTGCGCCAGTTGCACCTGACCCACGATGACTTCATCGCCGCGCTGATCGATGCCGAGCGTGTGCTCGAAATGGGCAATGCCAGCGCTGCCGACTACCTGGCTCGCGCCAGCCTGTACCAGCGTCTCGACTGCCCGAACGCCGAGCGTTTCGACCTGGAGCATGCGCTGCTGCTCAGTGACGACCCGATTCAGCGGCTTCGACTGACGGAGCGACTGGGGCATCTGCCGCCGAACTCAGTCGTCCACTGACGCCTTTGTGGGAGCGAGCCTGCTCGCGAATCAGCGACACGGTCTCTCTATCAAACCGCGTTATCGTTCTTCGCGAGCAGGCTCGCTCCCACAGGATTTTGCGCAAGCTGCGAAGGCGAACGCACCTGAATGATCAACAACGCCGCAATCACTGCCGGAATCGCGCAAAAGAAGAAAATCTGCTCCACCGGAATGTGCATCGCCAGCAACAGGCTGCCGAACAGCGGCCCGAGAATCGACCCGAAACGCCCTACTCCCAACGCCCAGCCGGTGCCGGTGGCGCGCACGTGCGCCGGGTAGAAGTTGCTGGCGAAAGCGTTAAGCGTCAGTTGCCCGCCAATGATGCAGAAGCCCGCCGCAAACACACAGGCCACCAGATAGCGCGGGCTGTCGTGATTCAGGCCCAGCAGAATTGTGCAGAGCGCCGCACCGGCCAGCACACCGGACAGCAGACGCACTTTGCTTTTCAAACGGTCGGCGAACCACGCCATGCAGATTGCGCCCAGCGTACCGGCGAACAGGAACATCGACGTCACCAGGTTCGCTTCGTTGAGTTTCAGGCCACTTTCCAGCAACAGCGACGGCAGCCAGCTGATCATGAAATACAGCAGGATCAGGCTGACGAAAAACGTCGCCCAGATCAGCAAGGTCGGGCGTGCATAACCGTTGCGGAACAACTCCACCACCGTCAGCTTGCTGCCCTGCTCGCGCTCGTTCTGCTCGACCGATGCCGCCGGCGGTTGCCAGTCCGGCAGCATTCGCGCGGTGACCTTGCGCAGCCGCGCATACGGTGGTGCATCGCGCAGCAGACGGGGCAAGGACTCGGGCAGCATCCACCAGAGAAACGGGAACAACAGCAACGGAGTGACACCGCCGGCGAGGAACACCGCTTGCCAGCCGAATCGGTCGATGAACCCGGCCGCGACAAAACCACCCGCCGCACCGCCGAAGGAAAAACCGCACGCCGCCAGCGTCACCATCAACGTACGCAGGCGCGGCGGTGAATATTCCGACATCAACGCCATGGCGCTGGGCATTGCGCCGCCCATGCCGATGCCGCAGATGAAGCGCGCGATCATCAGGGTATTCAGGGAGTCGGCAA
The DNA here is from genome assembly GCF_054071635.1 of Pseudomonas sp. SDO52101_S400. Taxonomy (NCBI): domain Bacteria; kingdom Pseudomonadati; phylum Pseudomonadota; class Gammaproteobacteria; order Pseudomonadales; family Pseudomonadaceae; genus Pseudomonas; species Pseudomonas sp. SDO52101_S400. Next base: position 26,869 of record NZ_JBSVWF010000044.1, read on the forward strand.
ACACCATCAGCACGGTGAGGCTGGCGTAGATCAGCACGCAGGCGAGCAGAATCCGTCGAACGCCGAAGCGGTCGGCCAGTGGCGTCACAGCGAGAGAGCCAAGCGTCAGGCCCAACAGGTTGGCGCTGAACACCGGGCCGAACGCGGACTTCTCCAGGCCCCAGTCCTGCGCCAGCGCCGGCACCACGTAACCAAGCACCTGGGCGTCATAGCCGTCGGTGACCAGCAACAAGGCGAGAAGAATCAGGAGCAACCACTGAAAGCGGGACACAGGACGGGCGTCGAGTGCCGCCCGGAAGCTGGCAATCTGGTTATGCATCGCAAGGTACCTGTTTTGTTCTTATGATTTTTTTGCGGGTAACCGGAATGGCTCCCGTGCACTGCACGGGAGCCATCAAATGCTACTTCGGCGTGTCCGGCTGATTCGCCGGATGTGCCGCAATGAACGCCGGATGCTCGGCAGCCAGAGCCGCCACCCGACGAATCCGTGGATAAGCCTCAAGCGAAACATTGAAACGCTCGGCCGCGTACAACTGAGGAATCAGGTACACGTCCGCCACGCACGGCCATTCGCCGAAACAGAAGCCGCTGTCGCCGATCAACTGCTCCACCGTCGCCAGCCCTTGGCTGATCCAGTGACCGATCCACTCGTTGACCTGCGGCTCGTCATGCCCCAACCCGCGCAGGCGATTGAGCACGCTGACGTTGTGCAACGGATGCACGTCGCAGCCAATCACCGCCGCCACGCCGCGCACCTGTGCACGGGCGACGAGGTCTTCGGGCAGCAACGGCACCTGTGGATAACGCTCCTCCAGGTACTCGATGATCGCCGGCGACTGAATCAGCAACTTGCCGTCGTCAGTGCGCAGCGCCGGCACCCGCCCCTGCGGATTGATCGCCAGGTATGCCGGTTGCCGATGCTCGCCACCGGGCGGGGCGATCAGGTTGACCGGCAACGCCTGGTAGTCGAGCCCCTTGAGCGCCAGGGCAATGCGCACCCGGTAGGACGAAGTGGAACGGTAGTAGGTATAGAGATCCATGAACCGCTCCTGTCAGCGCGCCGCCAGCACGGTGCCTCGGCATTCGCCGAAACCGATCGAGGCAAAACCGTCGCGGGCGCAACGGGCGCGCAGGATGATTTCGTCGCCATCTTCGAGGAATTTGCGCACTTCGCCGGACGCCAGTTCGATCGGCTTTTTACCGCCCTCGGTGATTTCCAGTAGGCTGCCGAACTGGCCGCTTTCAGGGCCGGACAAGGTGCCCGAACCGAACAGGTCACCAGCCTGCAACTGGCAACCGTTGACGCTGTGGTGCGCAACCATTTGCGCGACGGTCCAGTACATGTAGCGGGTGTTGCTCAGGGTCAGGCGATGGGCCGGCAGATTCTGCTCGCGCATCTTCTCGGTAAGCAGCAGCACTTCCAGCTCGATGTCGAAACCACCACCCTCCTGATCGCGTTTGTCGAGCAGGTACGGCAGCGGCTGCGGATCGCCTTGCGGACGCGTCGGTTGCGCGGTGCGGAACGGCGCCAGCGCTTCGGCGGTCACCACCCACGGCGAAACACTGGTGATGAAGCTCTTGGACAGGAACGGCCCCAGCGGCTGGTATTCCCAGGCCTGGATATCACGGGCCGACCAGTCGTTGAGCAGGCAGAAACCGGCGATGTGTTCAGCGGCGTCACCGATGGCGATCGACTCGCCCATCTCGTTGCCCTGACCGATCCAGATCCCCAGTTCCAGCTCATAATCCAGCCGCGCGCACGGGCCAAAAGTCGGCTCGGTAGCACCGGCCGGCAGGGTCTGGCCTTTCGGACGGCGCACGTCGGCGCCAGAGGCACGCACGGTGGAGGCACGACCGTGGTAGCCGATCGGCACGTGTTTGTAGTTCGGCAGCAGCGGGTTGTCCGGACGGAACAGTTTGCCGACGTTCTGCGCGTGCTCGATGCCAACGTAGAAGTCGGTGTAGTCACTGATGCGTGCCGGCAGGTGCATCTGGCAATCGGCGGCCAGTGGCAGCAGTTTCGCCCCTTGAGCTTCAACGTTGCCACGATGGGTGCTGCCTTCGCTGAACAGTTCCAGCAGACGTTCACGCAAGGCAACACGAGCGTCGCGGCCGAGTTCGAAGAAGGCGTTCAACTGACCGCCGTGCATGGCTTCAACCGCACTGCGCGCGACGCCATCGAACAGCCCGGCCTCCAGCGCCACTTGCAGATCGAAGATGTGCTCGCCAATCGCCACACCCGCGCGCGGCGCCGAGCCGTTGATGCTGAACACGCCCAGCGGCAGGTTCTGCAGCGGGAAATCGGTGTGGCCGTTGGCCGAAGCGACCCAACTGCGGGTGATGGAATTCTGAGTCATGGGTTATCTCCGGGTCGGGTCGAACGTGGCGGGCAGCGTGGACCAGCAGGCGTCGTAAGTGGATTGCAGTTGCGGGCAGTCGAGGGCGAAGCGGCTTGGGCGCAGCACCTGGCTGGTCTCGAACATGAAGGCCATGGTGTTGTCGATCTTCGCCGGTTTCAGGTCCGCGTTGATGGCTTTGGTGCAGGTCTCGCCGTCCGGGCCGTGGGCGCTCATGCAGCTGTGCAGCGACGCGCCGCCGGGCACGAAGCCCTCGGCCTTGGCGTCGTATTCGCCCTGGATCAGGCCCATGAATTCGTTCATCAGGTTGCGGTGGAACCACGGCGGACGGAAGGTGTTCTCGGCGACCATCCAGCGCGGCGGGAAGATCACGAAATCGAGGTTAGCCAGACCGTGGACGCTGGTCGGCGACGTCAGCACAGTGAAGATCGATGGATCCGGGTGATCGAAACTGACGGTGCCGATGGTGTTGAAACGACGCAGGTCATATTTGTACGGCACGTTATTGCCGTGCCAGGCGACCACGTTCAGCGGCGAGTGATTGAGTTCGGTGCCCCACAACTGGCCGAGGAATTTCTGCACCAGGGTGGTCGGTTGCTGCAGGTTTTCATAGGCGGCGACCGGGGTCAGGAAGTCCCGCGGATTGGCCAGGCCGTTGCTGCCGATCGGTCCCAGATCCGGCAGGCGCAACGGCGCGCCGTGGTTCTCGGCGATGTAGCCACGTGCCTGCGGGTCGAGCAGTTCGACGCGGAACTTCAGCCCGCGTGGCAGCACGGCGATCTCCAGCGGCGCGACTTCAAGTACACCCAGTTCGGTCGCAATGCGCAGCCGACCCAGTTGCGGCACCAGCAGCAACTCGCCATCGGCGTTGAAGAAAACGCGCTCCATCGAACGGTTGGCGCAATAGTGATAGATGCTGATGCCGGCTGGCTTTTCGGCAGCGGAGTTGGCCGCCATGCTGACCAGGCCGTCGATGAAGTCGGTCGGTTCGGCCGGGATCTCCAGCGGGTTCCAGCGCAACCGATTGGGGGTGACTTCACCCAACGGACCGCCCGCCAGTTGCCGCTCCAGTTTGACGAATGCCGGGTGATTGGCCGACGGCTGGATCCGGTACATCCAGGTGCGCCGCGCTTCGCTGCGGGTCATGGTGAATGCGGTGCCGGAGAACAGTTCGGTGTACAGACCGTAAGGTGCTTTCTGCGGGGAGTTCTGACCGACAGGCAGTGCGCCGGGCAACGCTTCGGAGCTGAATTCGTTGCCGAAACCGGACTGGTAAGCCAGGGCTGAATCGAGGTTCATGGAGCCTCCTGAACAGGGAGTCGGCATGGCCGGACGCTCTGGATCAGAGGTCTTGGCACGCCGGGGTTATTTTTATCGTAATTCAATTACGCATAACGTAATTTGCTCGCTATCCAGCGTCAAGCTATAAAGACGCCCATTCGTTCCGGGACACGGCAGCACCATGGAAAAAACCAGCGACAGCAACGGCAAACAGAAAGTCCGCTCCGCCGAAGTCGGCACCGACATCCTCAAGGCCCTGGCCGAGTTGTCGCCGTCCACTTCGCTGTCGCGTCTGGCCGAACATGTGCAGATGCCGGCGAGCAAGGTGCACCGTTATCTGCAGGCGTTGATCGCCAGCGGCTTCGCCGAACAGAACGCCGCCACCAACCACTATGGCCTGGGCCGTGAAGCGCTGCGCGTGGGCCTGGCCGCACTCAACAGTATGGACGTGCTGAAAGTCGCCGCCCTGCCACTGTCAGAGCTGCGCGACGAACTCAACGAAACCTGCTTTTTGGCGGTCTGGGGCAATCAGGGCGCAACCGTGGTGCACATCGAACCGGCGGTGCGCGCGGTGACGGTGGTGACGCAACTGGGCTCGGTGTTGCCGCTGCTCAGCTCTTCCACCGGACTGGTCTTCGGCGCGTACCTGCCGCACCGCGAAACTGACGAATTGCGCGAACAGGAAATATCCAGCGACGGCCATCCGCTGGCGGACGAAAAGGCCTATGCAGCGTTGTGCGAACAGATCCGCGAACGCGGTCTGCATCATGTCCACGGCTTGCTGATGCCCGGTGTCGATGCCCTGTCGGCACCGGTGTTCAACGCCCTCGGGCAGATCGCTGCAGTGTTGACCATCGTCGGCCCGACGTCACTGTTCCACGCCGACGAAAACGGCCCGGCGGCGCAGCGGTTACTGGCTGCGACGCGGGCTGTGAGTTGGCGGATGGGGTATCAGCCAGCCTGAATGTTCATTGGCATAAACCGAGCGTTCTCGCCCGCGCTACGGCGTGAGTTCTGCGCTCGACACCCAGTTTCGCGTGAATCCGCCGGACATGCGTTTTGACTGTGTGCAACGAGATGAACAACGTGTCCGCAATTTGCTGATTGGAGCTTCCCGATGCGATCAACCCAAGCACCTGTGATTCTCTGAAACTCAGTGAACCTTCGTTTTCCCCGTCCTCAATAAGTGGAGCAGCCTGCGTTGAGCCGGGGCATACATTCAGCGCTTTCTCATCAAACTTCATCGATAAACGCTGCAAGTTGAAATGATTGACCAATGTTCGCCCGTGGTCGAAGTAACTCCGGGCAGATACAGGATCATCCAGCGTCCAGGCCACCTCGCTCACTGCCAATAGCAACTCGGCTTCAAGCCCAATCATCCGGCTGGCGTGAGCCTGCTCGATCAAACGCTGCAAACATGCCATTGGCTGGTGCGCCTGCCGCAACCGGGTTTCGGCCAGGATCAGCAAACACTCGATGCGCGGAATCAACTCCAATGTCGCCGGCGGGGCCTGTCGCGCACACGGGCCACGATAGTGTCTGAGTACACGACTCAACGCCTCGCGAGCCAGTTCGGGTCTTCCTTGCTGCAGCCAGAACTCACTGCTGACCTGAAGCAAAGCCCCACGATAAACCGTGTCCGGAATCTGCCGCTGTTGCATCAATCGTTCGGCATCGCGCAAACGCATGAATGCCTGGGCGAAATCGCCCTGATCGGCAGCCAGCTGCGCCTGACCGATGAAGCCGTAGAGCACTCGTTTATCAAAGCTGCGCAGACAGTCATCGAGTCCTTGTTGAAAGAACCCGGCCGCTCGCTCCTGCTGCCCCATGCTCAGCGCCAGTCGTCCCCGGCGCAGAGCAATCCGGCCGAGCAACGGCGTCGGTCGTTCACCAGACGGATCCAGCATCTGACAGAAGTCGGCCAGCACCCCTTCGGCGCGGGCAGGCGCACCTCGCTGCTCCAGCAATTGGGCGTGGTCGAGTTCAAGCAAGCCCTCGAACAACAGCGAGTTCTGCGCCCGCGCCAGGCACAACGCCTCGCGATTGATCGAGTGCGCCAGTTCCAGCTCACCGCACAGCAGAGCCTGCTGAGTGCGTCCCGATAAACACAGAAGCCGCACCGGCCAGGCGTCCGGCGCCAGATCCTGCAACGCTTGCTCAAAATGTTCGCGCGCAGCGTCCATCCATCCTTGCAAGTGCAACAACCACCCTTGCTGAGCCTGCCACCGTGCGATCAGTTGTCGCTGTGCATCCGCCGACGGTGGCGGCAGGAACCGCGACAGCTGGCCGATACACTCACCGGCCTGTTCGAAACGCCCGGCGAACAACAGCGCAGCCGTGATCAACCCGACCAGTTGCGCAGAACCCAGCAACAGTTCCTCGCCGCGTTGTTCATAAAGACGCAGCAACAGCACGACCGTCTGTTCCTCGAACAGATGCTCGAAACTGAAGTGTTGCAACAGGCTCACCGCAACCTCGTACTCTTCGGCCAGCAACGCCTGCTCAAAGGCGCATTTCCAATGCTGTCCGGCGGCAAACCACTGACAGGCCCGGCGATGCCAGGAACGTCCGGCAGGCCAGGGTTCGTCACGCATCAAGCGCGACAGCGGGGCACATACCTGCAACCAGTCCGGAGTTCCTCGCCAGGGTTCGATAAAGCATCCCAGCGTTTGCAGAGTACGCATCCATTGCGCCCCGTCCCCGACACCGAACAGGTGATCGCAAAGGCTGGCATTGAAGCGCGGCAAGTGCGCCAGCACGCGCCAGGCCTCGGCCAGTTCCGGACTCAAGCCGCTGAACAGTTCGTGTTGCAGGTAGTCGAGCAAGGTGTCCATGCGTTGCTGTGGCAAGGTCTTTTGCGACCAGTCGCATTTTTGCATCAACAGCATCCGCACCCCGGCACACCAGCCGCCGCTGCGCTGAAAGATGCGCCCCGCCACGCTGTCGGCCTGGGCGGGAGGCAAGTGACACAGTACTTGTGCGATTTCGTCCCGGGTCAATGCCAACGCCGCGCCTTCACATTGGTACAAGGCATCGTCGAGCAGCAGGCGCGGCCAGTTGCAGGTCGGACGCCGCCGAGTGCCGATCCACCAAGTCAGGGCCGGACTGCTGACCGCCAGCATTCGGTCGAGCAAGGCATCCAGCGCAGGCTCCGGGTATCGACAGTAATCATCGATCAACACCCAGGTCACACAAGACCGCCGCGCCAGTTCGTAAAGCAGCGACGCCTCGTCCGAGGCGGTCAGCCCCAGCGCTTGCGCGAGCCATTCGCAAAGTTCGCCAGTGCTCAAGGATGCACCTGCCAGCGGCAACCAGCATACGGTGCAATTGACGGGTGCCTGCAGCAGACATTCGGTAAGCAACGCGGTTTTGCCGCTGCCGGGCGGCGCGCAGATCAGTTTGACCCGGGCCGCAGAGTCGAGCAGTGCCTCGCAAAGGCGCGGACGCGGCAGGTGATGGGAAGACAGTCTCGGAAAAAAATCCGGTCTATCCAGACAGGGGTTCATGGCGGTCATCGGGTGCGCCTTTTTATCGTTGTACGCTCACCCTAGCCCTCTCCCCGATGCTTGTTGACGAGTATTCAGTACGCTGATTGGTGCCCATAAAAAAGGCGACCAACCGGTCGCCTTTTGTCCCGCGGGTGTATCCCCCCCTACCGGACGCCCTCGGCGCGCAGGGCCGAAGGCGTAAAGTCGGCAGCCTTGGCTTCGAAGCCGAATTCGAAGCTGTGCTTCTCCTCGTTCTTCATGCCCAGAGCAATGTAGCGACCGGCGATGATGTCGTAGAGCGCTTCCAGCGTGTAAGCCTGGGCCTGGTGATCGTAGTAATACTGGGCATGCCCCTCGGCCACTCGCCACAACTGTCCGCGACCGTCGTAGTGATCGGCCAGCGCCACTTGCCAGCTGTCTTCATCGATGTACATGTGGCGCTTGGCGTAGATGTGGCGCTCGCTCGGTTTGACCGTGCCGATCACCTCCCAGACCCGGTGCAGTTCGTAACGGGTCAGGTCCTGATTGATGTGCCCGGCCTTGACGATGTCGTCGTACTTGAGCTTCGGCGAATCGAGTTTGTAGCTGTTGTACGGGATGTACATTTCCTTTTTGCCGATCAGCTTCCAGTCGTAACGATCCGGGGCACCGGAGAACATGTCGAAGTTGTCCGAAGTGCGCAGGCCATCGGCGGCGGTACCCGGACCGTCGTAGGCGACTTGCGGCGCACGGCGAACCCGGCGCTGGCCGGCGTTGTAGATCCACGCCAGGCGCGGTTCCTTCACCTGATCGAGGGTTTCATGCACCAGCAACACGTTGCCGGCCAGCCGTGCCGGGGCGGTCACCGACTGCTTGAAGAAGGTCAGCACGTTGGCGGCCTGCTCCGGGTCCAGTTCCTTCATCAGTTGCGGTACGGCAATCTCTTCCTCGAAGCGGATCGGTGTGTAGCTGCCGTTGGTTTGCGGGGTGACCTGGGTGATGATCCGGCGCAGGTTGCCACCGTGGTAACGGGTGATGTGGTTCCACAGCACCTCGACGCCGTTCTTTGGAATCGGGAATGCGTAGTAGCGATTGCCGGTGAAATTGGCCAGGCCGTTGCCGTCGTTGATCGAGGTCACGTTCAGCGCACTGCGTTTGGCCGACTCATAGATTTCCGGTGGCACAGCGACGGTGCGGTGGGTCGGGTAGACCGGAATCCTATAGGTTTCGGGGTAGCGTTTGAACATCGCCACCTGGCCTTCGGAGAGCTTGGCCTTGTACTGGTCGACGTTGGCCGCGGTGATGGTGAACAGGGGTTTTTCACTGGCGAACGGGTCGGCGAGAAAGCCCTTGCTGTCCACCGCCCCGGCGTTTTTCGGGATACCTCCGGTCCAGGCCGGAATCGAGCCGTCGGCGTTCCCCGCCTTCTCCGCGCCCAGCGGCGTCAGGCTGGTGCCGAGTTTTTCGGCCTCCTGCGGCGACACCGCCGCGATCACGTTGGCGGCCAGCAGACTCAGGGCCAGGACACCGCATTGCAGAATCATCTTGCGCATTGATTTCATCCTTCTCGGGCAGATCAGAAGTTCACGCCGAAGCTCAGGGCCACGAAGTCACGGTCGGTGAGGACGTTGTAATCGCCGCCAAAAAAATCGGTGTAACTGAGGCTCGCGGTGTAGGTGTTGCGGTAGTCGGCATCGACGCCGACGCTGATCGCCTTGGCGCCTTCGTTGAACAGCCCGTTGGGGCCATAACCGGAGACGTCGTGGGACCAGGACAGGTTCGGCTTGAGGTTGATCCCGCCGATCACGTTGGCGTAGTCGAGGATGGCCCGGGCGCGATAGCCCCAGGAGGTCGAGGTGACGAAACCGCCGGTGTCGCCGCCGAAACCGTACTGGCCGTACACCGAATCGCGGCCGTAACGCAGCTTGTTGCGCGACTCCAGACCGCCGACCCGGACCACCGCCGCCTCGCCGACCACGGTCAGGCGTTCGGCGCCCAGCACCTGATCGAAGAAGTGCGTGAGGGTGCTCTGCAGCTGCGTCACTTCCTTGCGCCGATAACCCTTGTTGTCGGCACCCGGCGAAGTGCTCAATGGCGACGCAGCACCACCGGCAATCGGATTGAGCAATGCCAGCGTCAGGTCATTGGTGTTGACCTGCACCGGGGCGTTGGGCCGGTAGCTGAGCTCACCGGTCCACGCAGTGCCGGTAGGCAATGTGGTGGCGAAACTCGCGCCATACAGACGGATGTCTTCCGGGTATTCGAGGTAGTACTGACCTCGCCCGAGCATCACGCTTTGCGCCAGTCCCGAACCGCTGCCGGGAGCGAGGCGATTGGCGATCCCGACCATGCCCGGCAGTGCCGCCAGGGTCGACAGGCCGGCCGTGGTGGTGCCCACCGTGGGCGTGCGGCTGTGGTAGTTCATGAAGTACAGGCCGTATTCGGTATCGTCGCCGAGCCAGCGCAACGCCGTACCCCACTGCCCGGAATCCCGTGCATCACGGTCACCGCCACGGGGCACGACTACGCCTTCGCGAGTGACCTGGATGGGTTGCCCGAAGGCCGCGGCCAACGGCGCTAGCGGCGCAATGGCCGGACTGCCAACGGTGTAGCCGTTGTTGCAACCATCCGCGGCCACATCGACTCCGAAGAAGGTGCCGCAGTTATCGAGAACAGTCTGGTCCCACTCCAGTTGATAGAAGCCCTCGACCGAAAGTTTGTCCGTCAGGCTTTGCGAGCCGAACAACATGTTCACCGGAATCAGACCTTCCTTGATCTCCGCGCCGGGCCGGCGGAATGCCGAGACGTCGATCGGGTTGATGCTGTTGATCGAGTTGCCTATGAAGGTACTTTCACCCCAGCTCACCACCTGCTTGCCCGCACGCACGGTGCCCGGCAGATCGGCGATGGAGTAGTTGTGATAGACGAACGCATCGAGTATCTGCCCGCCGGAAGACTTGGCGCCTTCCTTGCGGCCCTTGTCGCTGATGGGCTTGAACTCGCGGTCCTCGTCCTTGAGTTCGAAGTCGTACCAATACTTGCCACGCACGAACACACCGGTGTCGCCGTACTTCAACTCAAGATCGTGGATGCCCTTGAAGATCTTGGAAAAGGTCTCGCCCTTCTTGAAGTTCAGGCGCCCGTCATCACCGGTCGAAGACTGCCCTCTACCGCCATTGACCGTGCCGACCAGCGACTTGTCCGCATCGCGCATGCCCCAGCTCGCGCCGACCGACAGTGATGAGTCGAACGTGCCTTCGATTTCTCCGATATTGAAATCGACCGCCTGGGCCTGGGCACAGCAACCCAAGGCGACCGCAGCGGCCAGCGCCTGCGGTTTGAAGATGGCGCGCATTGTTGTTTTTGTCATGCGTCTTCCCCGGTGAGTGACAGAAGGCCCCACCCTACTGCCGCCAAACGGGGACGATAAGCGCACCAAGGAGGTATTCGCGCTGTCGCTCGAAAGGATGAATCCCCCTCTGTACCGGGGCTTGGCGCCGCTTATCGACAGGCTGGATGACTTACGATCAATGGATCGCATGATGACCACTTTGCGACACCGCACTGTTGCATGCCCCGTAACAGTGCATGTCCGGAATCGCTATTTTTCCTTTGGCCTCAGACGCTTATTCTGAGCGGGCTTTCACGGCAGACCGCCACGAAGCACAAAGTCCGAGACCGAGTCGTCGGCAACCGATTTCTGATGGAGTGAAGTGTTTTTCGCTCCATCGCCCCCGGTGTTCACTGACGTTGATTTGTAGCTCCTTGATCCAACGTCTTACCTTGGCCGCTGCGTTTGCAGCGGCCTTTTTTATGGGCGCTGGTTTATCGCGCCGAGTCAGCAATCAGTCACTCCCCTCGCCACTGTCAGATATTTCCTGAATCTATTTCGGAAACTTCCTTAGTTAAATAACGAAGAACTTTACTTCGTTAACTATCAACGAATCTTCTGCCGCCCCCTTCTGTAACTGCCTACAGGACTCTCAGACTCGTCACCGACGTTTCCCCTGTAACTTCAAATGACAGAACAACTCATCACTTTCAGACAACGCACATTCAAAAGGATATGAATATGCAAAGGCCTCCTGCATGGGAGCTGACCGAAGCTGTACACACGACAGCACCAGCGCCTCCCGGCTACAACCCGTTACCCGCAACTACATTTGATGTCAGCAGTAGCGGCGCCTTTCAACGGCCGCCTGCGTTTGCGGGCAACGTACATATCGTGAAAGGCACCACTCAAGTGCTGGATCAGGAGTTTCAGGTTCGATCCAGTCAACTTGCACAAACCCTCGAACATGAACTTGCCGCCGCCCGACTTGAAGTTTCAACCCACCCTCTGCCTCCTGCCGAAGCGATCATTCGCGAGCTTGGGGTTCGCAATACGCTGATGGCGCGCAAGACGGCCGAGTTTCATCGCCAGACCGCGCTGGGCAACACGTTTTATGGCGGGGATCCTCTGAATCGGCCGCTGAACGATTTCACTGCGCGGGCGCGAACGATGGAGCGCCCTCTCAAGCCAGATGGCATTGCCTTTCAGACCTGGTCGTTCTCATACCGGGCCGCTCACGAAGCGAGGCTGTTGTCGCAATCGTTGCAGATGCTCAACCAGCAGCAAGTCAATGTGCTCAACTGGCTGGCGACCGTTCAGGCCAACGAACAAGCGCGAATCGCCGCCGAGCAACAAGCGCAGAGAGCCGCTGCCGAACTGGCGCGGATCAATGAGCAGGCACGACTTGATGCGCTGGCAGAAGCTGCGCGACTGCAAAAAGAACAGCAGGAAACTCAGGCTCGTGAACAGGCGCGCCTCTCAGCGCTGGCTGAAGCGCAACGGCTGGCAAATGAGCAGGCACAAATCGCCGCCGAAGTCGCCGCGCAGCAGATTGCTGCCGAGCAGGCACGTCTGCAAGCGCAAGCCGATGTTCAGCGCCGCATTGAAGAGCGCCGGCAGCTGGCTGAAAAAACACGGCAGGAAAAACAGCAGAAAGCGCTGCGAAAGGCACAGAAAAAACGCCGCAAGAAAGCGCGCAAGACCGCCAGGGAGCAAGCCCGACGGCAAGCAGAAAACGCCCTGAGCGGACAATCCACGGTCTTTGCCAATACTGGATCAATGGCCGCATTCGGCCCCACCTTTACCGGGCCGCTCGGTGTTTTTGGCAACAATCCGGCAACCACGCTGGCACTCAGAACATCGCTGCGAACGGCGGTGTCCCTGGCGCTGGCGGCCATCTCCGCAGCGGCTGCGCCGGTGATAGTCGGGTTCGCCGCTTTGCTCGTTCCCTCGGAACTGGGCAACGGCGACCTGTTTGCTGCAAGTGTCCCGCTATCAGAACTGGCGCCTGATTTGGACACCGACCTGTACGAACTGGCGACGACCGGCGGTGAAGTCGATCTGCCGGTCAGGCTTGGCTCCAGAACGTTCGGTAACACAGTCGAAGTTGTCGTCGTCAGCACCGATGGCGTGACAGTCCCCAGCAAAGTGCCTGTGGTACTCGCACGCTTTGACGTACAGAAAAACACTTACATTTCCACTGCTAATGCAAGCGACTCCAAAGGCCCTGTCGTCACTTGGACGCCGTTGGTAAAACCGCTGAATCCTTCGACAGATTTGCCAGTCGCCGACACAGACTTGCCGAACTACGAAGGCGCCGATGTCACGCCTGACAGCGGACGGATCGATCCATTTCCTCAGCTTGATCAGTATGGGTTTGATGGGTTGGTTACGGTTTTCCCGATCGACTCTGGAATACCGCCGATTTTCACGATGTTTCGGGATCGGCGGCAGGATCCCGGTATCGCCAGTGGGATAGGGCAAACGGTTTCAGGCAATTGGTTGGGAACAGCTGCGACGCAGCAAGGTGCGCCGATTCCGACGCAAATTGCGGATAAGCTCAGAGGTAGGGAGTTTTCGAGTTTCAGGGCATTTCGCAAGGCGTTTTGGAAGGCGGTAGGGAATGATCAAGCGTTGTTTGAACAATTCACCACTTTCAGTAAATTTGACATAAAAAAGGGTCTCTCACCAACAGCTCCCAGGTCAGAACAAGTGGGTGGAAAAACAAAACTGGATATACATCATGTCGTACCTATCGCTGAAGGTGGTTCGGTTTACGATCTAGACAATCTTCGTGTATTAACTCCAAAACGACACATTGAAACCCATTCCGAAATGAGAAAACAAAAAAATGAAATTCAAGAATAAATTTGAGGAATATACGGAAGCCGAATATGTAGCACTTATTAATCGGCTGGTCGAAGGTGATTACTCGTCAGAAAAAGAGCATGACGCTATCGTCGACAACATTGTAAAAACCTCGGAGCACCCAAATGGAACGGACGTTCTTTACTACCCGGAAGAGGGTACGGACGACAGTCCGGCAGGAGTTTTAGAAACCATCAAGGCTTGGCGCGCTGCCAACGGAAAACCCGGATTTAAAAACGAAGAATAGAAAGCAAACAACGAGCAGGCAACTCATGCCTGCTCGTCTCTTTATGTATTACAACGAATACTTCTGCAAATTCCCCATCATTTCCTTCAGCGCCTCGATATTGTCCTTCGGATGCGCCGCCCCTTCGAAATCACAAATCTGCTGCCAGTGCGCCGCCACATCTTCCGGTGAGAACCCCACACGCGGATCGAACCCGGCACCCAGGCTGCGCTCCCAGCGCACCTTGCCCATCCAGCCGCCGCCGACTTCGAACAGGCCCGAGGTTTCCTGGCATTGCTCGCTGGCCAGGTACACCACCAGCGGGCTGACCAGTTCCGGTTTGAGTTGTTCGAACACTTGCGGCGGGATCAGGCCTTCGGTCATGCGCGTGCCGCCGGTGGGGGCGATGGCGTTGACCAGAATGTTGTTCTTGCGACCTTCGATGGCCAGGGTGCGGGTCAGGCCATAGAGACCAAGTTTGGCCATGCCGTAGTTGGACTGGCCGAAGTTGCCGTAGATGCCCGAGGTCGACGCGGTGAAGATCACCCGGCCGTAGTTTTGCTCGCGCAGGTGTGGCCATGCAGCGCGGGTCACCTTGTAGGCGCCTTCGACGTGGACGCGGTAGACCAGATCCCAGTCGGCGTCTTCCATCTTGTGGAAAGTCTTGTCGCGCAGGATCCCGGCGTTGTTGACCACCACGTCGACGCGGCCGAATACATCGAGGGCATTCTGCACCAGTTTGTCACCGTCGGTGACCGAGTCATGGTTGGCCTCGGCGATACCGCCGGCCTCACGGATTTCCGCTACCACGCGGTCGGCGGCCGAAGCGTTGGCGCCTTCGCCCTGGGTCGAGCCGCCGAGGTCGTTGACCAGCACCCTGGCGCCCTGCTTGGCGAACAGCAAAGCGTGAGCGCGCCCCAGGCCACCGCCGGCTCCGCTGACGATCACGACTTTATCTTCGAAACGCACAGACTCATTCATCGGGGCAACTCCAGCAGGCCTGAGGGACAGTGTCCCTGAGTGTCAGGCACAGAGCGTGCGGTCACAACGAACACGGCTGAGGCTGAATGGTGCACGATAAGGCTGGAGGATGATGAAACCGTGCGGAGGCGCAAAGCACCTCCGCCCTGCCATCAGGAACACGCCACCTTGCGCGGCGGCAACACGAAGTGATCGCGAAATTCTAGGTAGTACTTGAGCACCTGTACCGGCGCCTCGCTTTGCGGGTAATGACCGATGCCTGGCAACAGCACGGTGTCCGCGTCGGGAATCAGCTCGCGATAACGCTCGACCATGTGCGCACCGGAAATCGGATCGACTTCGCCATCGATCACCCGCAGCGGCACCTCGCCGCGCTGCATCGCCGCGACCCAACGATCACGCTGCACCCGGCGTTCGGGAATGTAGGTGATCAGCTTGTGCATGATTCGCGGCCCGCGGTTGCACTCGATCAGGCTCCAGAAATCATCCATTTCACTTTCACTGGGCCGGGTGTCCGGGCCGAAGATCTGATGGAAGCTTTTCACCAGCGCATCGCGGGTGAACGCTCGACCGATCATCCAGCCCAACGGGCTGAGCAACAGTTTTTGCGCCAGCAACGGCCGATGGGTTTCCGGGAACAGACCACCGTTGAGGAACACGCAACTGGCAACTTCGATAAGGTCATCGTAATGCCGGGCCAGCAGTTCCTGGGCAACGCTGTCGCCATAGTCATGGGCGAGGATATGCACCGGTTGCTCGACCTGAAGATGCGCGAGCAACGCCTGTTGCAGATCGGCCTGCTCCAGCAGGCTGTAGGTGTGGTTAAGCGGTTTGGCCGAGTCGCCGAAACCGAGCATGTCGCAGGCGATCACCCGAAATCGCTGGGACAGCGGCTGCCACAGGTAATGCCAGTCCCAACTGGCCGTCGGGAAGCCATGGATCAGCAGCAGCGGTTCGCCCTGTCCGGCCGTCCAGAAGCGGATCGACTGGCCACGGAACACAAAGCTCTGGCTACGTTTGCGCCAGGCACTCAGAGGAATCTCGGCGAGAGGCATTAGAGTTTATACCCCGGGTCTTGTTTATCGAGTTTGCGCAGCAGCGCCGGCCAGGCCAGCGCGCCACCCATGCCTTGAGCACTTTTGGTGACACCGGCGATCATCGCCTTGGCGCCCGCCAGAATCTGCGGTTCGATGGCGATCAACTCGGCACCGCCGGTTTGCGCCATGACCTGGATGTCACAGGCACGCTGAAAGGTGAACATCATCAGGAACGTGTCGGCGATGGTTCCGCCGCAGGTCAGCAAGCCGTGGTTGTGCAGCATCAGGAAATTGTTTTCGCCGAGGTCGGCCTGCAACCGGGCTTTCTCTTCATGATTGAGCGCCACGCCTTCATAAGCGTGAAAGGCCAGGCTCGACAGCACGAACAATGATTGCTGACTGATCGGCAACACGCCCTGCTTCTGTGCCGACACCGCAACACCGGAAGCGGTGTGGGTATGCAGCACGCAGGCCACGTCATGTCGCACTTCGTGGACGGCACTGTGAATGGTGTAACCGGCAGGGTTGATCTCGTAGGGGCTGTCCATGAGTTTGTTGCCGGCCTGGTCGACTTTCACCAGGCTGGATGCGGTGATTTCATGGAACATCAGGCCGAACGGGTTGATCAGGAAATCTTCAGTGCCAGGTACTTTGGCCGAAATGTGGGTGAAGATCAGATCGTCCCAGCCATGCAGGGCGACCAGTCGATAGCAGGCCGCGAGATCGACCCGGGTCTGCCACTCCGCAGCACTGACCTGGTCTTTGACATTCAAGGAAGAAGGGACGGGGGCTACGCTCACTGTATGCACCTCTGTTTTTGTTTTTTTCGGCAGGTGTCAGCAGTCTAGTCAGCCCCGGGGGATCGCGTAGTTGCATTGGCAGCCAGCTTGATGACTGAGCGGGTCAGCTACGCAAACCGCTTGGATCCATGTCAAAGCAACGACGCCAACAAAGGCGCGGCGAACAGATTGAGCAGCCCGGTGAGCACCATGACCAGGCCCGCCACCGAACCTTCTTCGCCCCCCACTTCATGGGCGCGACTCACGCCGGCACCATGCGCGCCGACGCCAAACAGGGCGCCGCGCGCCAGGGCACTGCGCAGCGGCAGCCACTTGAGCAGCACCCCGCCCAGCATTGCGCCGAACACACCGGTGAACATCACGAACACCGCCGTCAGTTCCGGCACGCCGCCCAGATCCTGCGCCAGCGGCATGGCAAACGGCGTGGTGATCGAGCGCGGCACCAGTGACAGCGTCACCGAACTGTCCAGCGCCAGGGCCCTGGCCAGGCCAAACGAAGTCGCAATCGACGCCGTACTGCCGGCCAGCATGCCCAGCAGCAACGCAGACCAGTGACGCACCAGAAGACGCCGCTGTTGCCAGATCGGCACCGCAAACGCGACGGTGACCGGGCCGAGCACCAGCATCAACCAATGGGTGTTGCTGGAGTACTCCGCATAAGCGGTATGCAGCGGCACGGCGAGGGCCAGCAACAACGCGGGGACCAGAATCAGTGGCGACAACACGTAGCGCCCGGTCCGGCGATACAGCCAGCGACTGAACAGGTAAGCCAGCAGCGTGAACGCCAGCCAGAACATCGGCATCAGTTCAAGCTTCATGTGACCGCCTCAGGCGCACGGCCATTTCCACGGTGAACGCGGTCACCAGCATTACCATCAGCGTACTGGCGGCGATCACCAACAGAATTCGCCAGCCGTCATCACGCAGCAATGCTCCGTAATCCAGCAGGCTCATCAGGGCCGGAATGAAGAACAGCAGCATCTCGGCCATCAGCAGTCCCGCGCCCATTTGCAACGCCGCCGGCTTGACCCAGCCGAATGCAAAAGCCAGCAGCAGCAACGCCATGCCGATCACGCCACCGGGAATCGGCCAGGCCAGCCACGCAGCCAGCTGGCAGCCGAGCAGATAGAGACCGAGCAGCACGGCCAGTTCGGTCAGCAGGCGAGAGAGATATTTGAGTGTCGAGGCTTTCATGGGCGGGCTCCTTTCAGGGGCCTATTTTACGAACCGGACTACCATCCCAGAAGCGAATTGTTAGACTCAAAGCCATTCCAATCTGGAATCAGGCCATGGAATTCAAACAGCTCAAAACCTTCGTCGAAGTCATGCATCAGGGCGGTTTCACTCAGGCGGCAAAAACCCTGCACATCAGTCAGTCCGCCGTGAGCAAGCAGATCGCTCAGCTCGAACAGAGCCTGGGCACGCCGCTGCTCGAACGACTGGGCTCGCAGTTGCGCCTGACCGCCGCCGGCAGCGTGGTGCTGCAACGGGCCGAAGGCATGCTGCGCTTGCGTCATGAATTACTCAGTGAACTGGATGACCTCAGTCATCTGGCGCGCGGCGAGTTGCGTCTCGGTTTGCCCTTGCTGGGCAGCGATGCGCTGTTTGCCGGGCTGTTCGCCGAATACCGACGGCGTTACCCGAACATCAGCGTGCAGTTGCTCGAAGGTGGCAGCCGCAATATCGAACAGGCCGTATTGAGTGGTGAACTGGAACTGGGTGGCAGCCTGCGGCCGAAAGACCCACAGTTCGACTTCCAGCCATTCTGCGATGAACCGCTCGATGCGCTGCTGCCGTTGGATCACCCATTGGCGACCAAGGGCGAGATCGCTCTGGAGGAACTGGCCGACACGCCTTTCCTTTTGTATCAGCGCAGTTTCGTGCTCAACGATCGTTTGCTTCAGGCGTGCCAGCAGGTGGGCTTCACCCCGAAAGAAGGTGGCCGTAGCGGCCAGGCGGATTTTCTCGCGGCACTGGTGGCCGCCGGGCAAGGCGTGGTGCTGCTGCCGAGCGTGGTGGCCCGCGGGCTGGTGCGGCCAGGCGTGGTGCGCCTGACCTTGAACGCGCCGGATTACCTGCGCTGGGACATCGCTTTCATCTGGCGCCGAGGCGCCTATCTGTCGAAGGCCGCACAGGCGTGGCTTGCGCTGTTGCGTGAGCGTGGGATCAGCCCTTGAGCACTGCGATCAACTGTTCCAGCCAAGGCTCGGCGTCGGTTTCCGGGGTAACGCTTTCGCTGGCGTCGATGCGCAGCATGTCCTGAACTTCACGCACACCAAGCTCGCCGAACAGCTCACGCATCTGCTCGCCGCCGCCGCAGAAGGTATCGCCGTAGCTGGCGTCGCCCAATGCGATCACCGCGCCGGGCAAACCACGCCAGGCCGCCGGCAGTTGATCGCGGATGGCCGAATATAAAGGTTGCAGGTTGTCCGGCAGCTCGCCCATGCCGGTGGTCGAGGTCACGGCGAGCAAGGCTTCCGGGCCAAAGGCCTGGAGGTCGGCGAGGCTGGCACGCGAGTTGTAGAAGGTTTCAAAACCGGCGGCTTTCAACAGACTCTGGGCGTGGCGGGCGACTTCTTCGGCCGTGCCGTACACCGAGCCGGAGAGGATGGCGACTTTCATCAATCTGATCCTGAAACTGAAAAAAAGAGCGGCGATAGTAACAGCCACCGACGCAATGTTGCGATTGGCTCTCGATAAGCGCTGGTGGCCAGTAGACAGCGCCGATTGATCTTCTAGAATGCCTGCCACCGACAAGCTGAAAGGATTCAAAGATGATCAATGCCAGCCTGCTGCAGATGGTGATCGACGCGTCGAACGATGGAATCGTGGTGGCTGAACGAGAAGGTAAAGAGGACAACATCCTGATTTACGTGAACCCGGCTTTCGAACGTCTGACGGGCTACACCAGTGAAGAGATTCTGTATCAGGACTGCCGTTTTCTACAGGCCGGTGACCGCGATCAGGAAAACCTGACCGTGATCCGTGAGGCGTTGCGCAGCAACGGTTCGTGCCGTGAAATCATCCGCAACTACCGCAAGGACGGCACGCCGTTCTGGAACGAGCTGTCGCTGTCGACGGTAAAAAACGCTGACGATGGACAGACTTACTTCGTCGGCGTGCAAAAGGACGTGACCGTTCAGGTCAAGGCGCAGCAGCGGGTGGCGCAGCTGGAAGCCCAGGTTGCGGCACTCCAGGCAGAGCTCGCAGCCCTGAAAGCGACGAACGGCGTAAACAAAACAGCGAACTAACTGTCATTAACTACAATCACCAATGACTTTGTAATTATTTATTTCGAGTTAGCCATGCAACGCGACGCCCTCCTGACCCAGGATGAGCTGGATTTTATCCAGACCATGCAACACAACCCGCAGCTCAATGTGCGGGATGCGACGTCGAGCCTGCTGGTCAATGGTGGTTCGCAAATCCGTGATTTGCTCACGCGCCTGGCGGCCCATGAGCAAGTCACCATCCAGGCCAACTTCGAAAATCAGCAGATGACCTTTCCGTTGCATCTGGTGGAAGACGAATTCCACGCCCTGCATCTGCGCCTGGGTGTACCGAGCATTTATGAAGATGGGCCGATGGTGCGTCCATGGCGTCTGGCCCTTGAAGAACCGGTAGCTCTGGAGAATGCCAAGGGCCAACCGGGCACGCTGTGGGTTCACGAGGTTTCGCACAAAGGCGTGTTGCTGGAAGTGCGCAACAAGACCAAGCCACCGAAGCATTTCGCCCTGTGGTTCAGCCCTTCAGGCTATGAGCGGATTTCCCTGCGCGGCACCTTCGAACGGGAAACCGAAAGTGGTTTCTACGCCTACGACTTGAGCCAGAGCGACGCCGACGAGACCGAGCGCCTGCGCCAGTTCATCCTTCAGCAACATCGTCTGACTCACCCTGCCCTGCACACCTGAGCCTCAGGTATCCAGCGTCCCCGCGAGAAACTGGTTCAGGCGCTGGCGCATCGTCGCCCCTTCATTGCCCAGACAGCCCACCGATGAACCGGCCAGACTGTCTTGCGCCAGATCCGCTGCGTCACCGGCCAGCAACAGCTGACAGTCAAGACTCAGCGCCAGACGATTCAGCCGTCGGGGTAATTCCGCAGTCGGCGCATGGTTGGAAAACAGTACCAGCGCCTGGGGTTTGATCCTTTCGCAGACCAGCGTCAGCTCATCGAACGGCTGGCCAGTGGTCAACACCCGTACTCCCGCATCGTGCTCACTGAGAAACAGCGCGGCCACCAACAACTCAAGTTCACGGCACTGTCCGGCCAGGGCGCTGACAATCACCTTGCGCGGTTGCGAGCCTCGCAACATGACGATGCGCTGCAGCACGCGCGCTCTCAGGAAACCGTCGAAGAACAGCCATTCACTGGTTTGCCCGAATGAATCCTGGCGCTGCAACATCTTCAGCCACAGCGGCATCAGGATGTCCTGAAACACCGCGGGCAACGCATAAGAAGAGAAAATCTGCCCGTAGACCCGATCCAGTTCCTGGTCATCGAAAGAACTGACCGCCCGCTGAATCTGCTCCTGCCATTGCAGGTAGTCGGCCTGCACCATGTCATCGGGAATGAAGTGCGCCAAAGCCTTCATCGGTTCTGTCTTGGCCAGGATCTTGCCAACCTTGCTCACGGCCACGCCCCGATCGATCCAGTCGACGATGCTGCGAACGCGCTCGATATCGGTCATCGAATACAACCGGTGCCCACTTTCGGTGCGTGTCGGCTGGATCAGGCCATAACGACGCTCCCATGCGCGCAACGTAACGGGGTTCACGCCGGTAAGGCGCGCCACTTCACGTATCGGGAAAAGCTCCTCGCGCTCAAGCGCAACAGATGCCTGCAAAGCAGGGCGAACGTCAGTAATGACAGGCATGTGTGCGGACGCGTCCTAGTAAGCAAAATTGGATCCCATTCTAACTCTGATCCCCCATCTCGATTCAAGCGATGAAATGGGACGAACGTCTCTGGTTTCGTCACAATAATCAGGAATAATCCTTGCTTGTCGAAAAGCGCAGCCCTCTACCCCGGCGCTGCGTCAGGCGAAGTTCTTACCCGGAACGACGCACATGTAATACGGAGATATACAATGTCTACTTCCCCCGTCACGCTGATGGTCGCGCGTCGCGTCGCCGATGGCCGCTATCAGGACCTGATCGCCTGGCTGCGCGAAGGCGAACAACTGGCCACCGACTTTCCCGGCTACCTGGGTTCTGGCGTACTGGCTCCGCCTCCCGGCGACGATGAGTTTCAGATCATTTTCCGCTTTGTCGATGAACTAACCCTGCACGCCTGGGAGCACTCGGCCTCGCGCACCGCGTGGCTGGTCCGTGGCAGTGATCTGTTTGCCCATCCGACCGAACATCGGGTCAGCGGCATCGAAGGCTGGTTCGGTGCAGCCGGCGTGCGACCTGCGCGCTGGAAACAGGCCGTAGCCATCTGGTTGGCGTTCTTCCCGGTGTCCCTGCTGTTCAATTTCGTGCTGGGCCCGCTGCTCGGTGAAATGAGCCTGTTGCCTCGCGTGTTCATCAGCACGCTATGCCTGACACCGCTGATGGTCTATTTTTTCATTCCTCTGTCGACACGACTGCTGGCCGGCTGGCTCAACAGTTCCCCGGCCCGTCCACTGCCTGGCGCAGCGTCCACGCAAAATCGCTGAAACCATCGCTCGCGTCGCTGTTATAGTTTTTGCTCTGCCCACGACGCGAGCCGTTCATGACCCCTTCCGCAGCTCCCATTCTCATCACTGGCGCCGGCCAGCGCGTCGGGCTGCATTGTGCGCAGCGTTTGCTTGAGGACGGCCACCGGGTCATCTTCACTTACCGCAGCGAACGTCCGGGCGTCAAAGTGTTAAGGGACCTGGGCGCCATCGGCGTGTTCGCAAACTTT
This sequence comes from Pseudomonas sp. SDO52101_S400, assembly GCF_054071635.1. NCBI lineage: Bacteria > Pseudomonadati > Pseudomonadota > Gammaproteobacteria > Pseudomonadales > Pseudomonadaceae > Pseudomonas > Pseudomonas sp. SDO52101_S400. The sequence goes on from NZ_JBSVWF010000044.1 coordinate 49,104, forward strand.
TCCAGTGAAGCTTCGATCATGGCGTTCATCGCCGAGCTGAAGACCCACACCGACAGCCTGCGAGCCATCGTGCACAACGCCTCCGAGTGGCTGGCGGAAAACGCGGACGGCGAAGCCGAAGCCTTTACCCGCATGTTCAACATCCACATGCTGGCGCCGTATCTGATCAACCTGTATTGCGCCGATCTGCTGCAACGGTCGAGCCCCGCCGACATCATCCACATCAGCGATGACGTCACCCGCAAGGGCAGCAGCAAACACATCGGCTATTGCGCCAGCAAGGCCGGGCTCGACAGTCTCACGCTGTCCTTCGCCGCGCGCTACGCCCCATCAATCAAGGTCAACGGCATCGCGCCGGCCCTGCTATTGTTCAATCCCGACGACGACGCGGCATACCGCGCCAAGGCGCTGGCCAAGTCCGCGCTGGGCATCGAACCCGGCAGCGAAGTGATCTATCAGAGCCTGCGCTATCTGCTCGACAACCCTTATGTCACCGGCACGACCCTGACCGTCAACGGCGGGCGGCACGTCAAGTAAAACGCCCCCCGCGAGGATGCTTCATGACCCGTTCCCTGCCCGAGAATTACCGCGAGATCCTGATCGGTCTCGGTGAAAACCCTGATCGTGAAGGTTTGCTCGACACACCGGTACGTGCGGCCAAGGCTATGCAGTATCTGTGTCACGGCTATGAACAGAGCGTCGACGAGATCGTCAATGGTGCGCTGTTCGCTTCCGACACCGACGAGATGATCATCGTCGCCGACATCGAGCTCTACTCGTTGTGCGAACATCACCTGCTGCCCTTCATCGGCAAGGCCCATGTGGCTTATATTCCGACGGGCAAGGTACTGGGGCTGTCGAAGATCGCACGGCTGGTGGACATGTTCGCCCGCCGCCTGCAGATCCAGGAAAACCTCACCCGGCAGATCGCCGAGGCGATCCAGCAAGTCACCGATGCCGCCGGTGTCGCGGTGGTCATCGAAGCCCGACACATGTGCATGATGATGCGCGGTGTCGAGAAACAGAATTCGACCATGAACACCTCGGTCATGCTCGGCGTCTTCCGCGAGTCGAGCAACACCCGCCAGGAGTTCCTGCAATTGATTGGACGGAGCAAGTAAATGCCACAACTTCAACCGGGAATGGCGCGCATCCGGGTCAAGGATCTGCGCCTGCGCACCTTTATCGGGATCAACGAGGACGAGATCCTCAATAAGCAGGATGTGCTGATCAACCTGACCATCCTGTACGCCGCGCAGGAAGCGGTGCGTGACAACGACATCGACCACGCGCTGAACTACCGCACCATCACCAAAGCGATCATCGCCCATGTGGAGGGCAACCGCTTCGCGCTGCTCGAACGCCTGACCCAGGAGCTGCTGGATCTGGTGATGGTCAACGAATCGGTGCTGTATGCCGAGGTCGAAGTCGACAAGCCGCATGCCTTGCGTTTTGCCGAATCGGTGTCGATCACGCTCTCGGCAAGCCGCTGAGCTTCAAGCTTCGAGCGCCAAGGGGTAAGCTAAAGGCACCCCACAATTCAGAATCTTGCAGCTTGGAGCTTGCCGCTCTCAGCTGTCTCGAAGAGACCTCCATGACCGAACAACAACGCCTCGAACTCGAAGCCGCCGCCTTCCGCCGGCTGGTCGCCCACCTGGACAGCCGCAAGGATGTGCAGAACATCGACCTGATGAACCTCTCCGGGTTCTGCCGCAACTGTCTTTCCAAGTGGTACAAGGCAGCCGCCGACGAGCGCCAGATCGACGTCAGCCTCGACGACGCCCGCGAAGTGGTTTACGGCATGCCGTACGCCGAGTGGAAAGCCCAATATCAGCAAGAAGCCAGCGCCGAACAACAAGCGGCGTTCGCCAAAGGAAAACCCAATGAGTGATCTGAACACCCTGCGCGCCAGCCTCAAGAGTGGCGAGCACGTTTTCGCCGACACCTTGTCCTTCATCGCCGCCGGTTACGACTACCAGCCTCAGGCGTTCAACAACGGTGGCGTGGAGAACGCGGCCGGGCAGAACGAAGGTTCGTGCAAGACCCTGGGTCTGGCGCTGCTGGAAGGCTTGAGCGATGAAGAAGCACTGCTGGCATTCGGCGAGCACTACCGTTCGGTTGTGGCGACGCCTGAAGGCAGCGACCACGGCAATATCCGTGCGCTGATCAAGCACGGTCTGGCCGGTGTGAAGTTCGAAGCACAACCGCTGACCCGCCGCTGATTCCCTAGCGAATCGCGAGCATGAAAAAACCGGCCAATTGGCCGGTTTTTTTGTACCTGCGTTCTTAGAACGAAGCGTTCTGCAGATCGTCCAGGTAACGCTCGGTGTCCAGTGCCGCCATGCAGCCGGCGCCGGCCGAGGTGATGGCCTGACGGTAAACGTGGTCGGCCACGTCGCCGGCAGCGAAGATACCTTCGACGCTGGTCGCAGTGGCGTTGCCTTCACGGCCGCCCTGAACCACCAGGTAGCCGTCTTTCAACTCCAGCTGACCTTCGAACAGCGAGGTGTTCGGGGTGTGGCCGATCGCGATGAACACGCCGTCGACCTTGATTTCGTCGAAGCTGCCGTCGTTGTTCTTCAGACGTGCACCGGTCACGCCCATGTTGTCGCCCAGCACTTCGTCCAGGGTCGCGTTCAGTTTCAGCTCGATCTTGCCTTCGGCCACACGGGCGTTGAGCTTGTCGATCAGGATCTTCTCGGCGCGGAAGGTCTCGCGACGGTGGATCAGGGTGACCTTGCTGGCGATGTTGGCCAGGTACAGGGCTTCTTCGACAGCGGTATTGCCGCCACCGACCACAGCCACTGGCTTGTTGCGATAGAAGAAACCGTCGCATGTCGCGCAGGCCGAAACGCCTTTGCCCATGAACGCTTCTTCCGACGGCAGGCCCAGGTAACGAGCACTGGCGCCGGTGGCGATGATCAGGGCATCGCAGGTGTAAGTGCCGCTGTCGCCGGTCAGGCTGTACGGTTTGGAAGCGAAGTCCACGGCGTTGATGTGATCGAAGACGATCTCGGTTTCAAAACGCTCGGCGTGTTCGCGCATGCGCTCCATCAGCACCGGACCGGTCAGGCCGTGGACATCGCCCGGCCAGTTGTCGACTTCGGTGGTGGTGGTCAGTTGACCGCCAGCCTGCATGCCGGTGATCAGCAGCGGCTTGAGGTTGGCACGGGCAGCGTAGACAGCAGCGCTGTAACCGGCAGGGCCGGAACCGAGGATGATCACTCGCGAATGACGGACTTCAGACATGAACCTGTCTCCTGTTGACCGGCCAATACATCAGGCGCGGACGCCGGACTGCCGGCGAGAATAAAAAAGGACTGTGGATAACCTTGGGGAAGGCATGAGCTCGACAGTCCTGTAAAAAGTTGGGTGCAGCGTATCGAGGGGGGCAAGATTAAGGAAATACGGTTTAACAATCCAGCTCATAGGTGGTCTCTATGCCGACACACTGACGAGATAGACGTCTTTGTTACAGTGAATGTCGATCCCGCTGCCGCGCTTTCACAGGTTATGCAAAGTCGGTAAGGTCGGCGCGTTTTCCCTTGCTCGGAGCACCTTATGCCTGCCCCTGTTCTGTCCGGCCCGCAATACCTGCGCGAAGGCCTCAAACTGGTCTTGAGCCCTGGCCTGCGCCTTTTCGTGCTGCTGCCGCTGGCCATCAACCTGGTGCTGTTCGTCGGATTGATCTATCTGGCCGGCCACCAGTTCAGCCTTTGGGTCGACACCCTGATGCCGTCGCTGCCCGACTGGCTGGGTTTCCTGAGCTACATCCTGTGGCCGCTGTTCGTGGTGCTGGTGGCATTGATGGTGTTCTTCACATTCACGATGCTGGCCAACGTGATCGCCGCACCGTTCAACGGCTTCCTCGCGGAGAAAGTCGAAGTCGTAGTGCGCGGCACCGACGATTTCCCGGCTTTCAGCTGGGGTGAGCTGATCGCGATGATCCCGCGCACCCTGGCCCGGGAAATGCGCAAACTCGGCTACTTCCTGCCCCGGGCGATCGGCCTGTTCATCCTCTCGTTCATCCCGGTGGTGAACATCGTCGCCGCACCGCTGTGGCTGCTGTTCGGCGTGTGGATGATGGCGATCCAGTACATCGACTACCCGGCGGACAACCACAAACTGGGCTGGAACGAAATGCTCGCCTGGCTGCGCCAGAAGCGCTGGCAGAGCATGAGCTTCGGCGGGATCGTCTACCTGGCCCTGCTGATCCCGGTGGTGAACATCCTGATGATGCCGGCGGCGGTGGCCGGGGCTACGTTGTTCTGGGTTCGTGAACGCGGGGCCGAGAACCTCGTGACGCAGGCTGAGCGCCCTTAGCCAATTGAGTTTTTGCGACGTTAACAGCCACCAAAAATGCCATTGTTTTGATATCATCCCCATGCCCCGGCACTGCGTTGGACCGGGTAAAAGGGAGTACATACACCGATGGAAAATGAGCTGAACAACGGCCAACCTGAGCCTGCACAGAAGCTAGAAAAGAAAGGATTCCCGACAGAACTCCTTTCCGAGCCCCAAAAAAAATTGGACTTGAGCAGCCTGATCCTTCATTTGGTGCATCTCGATACCAAGGACGTAACCCTAAAGTGGGTTTTTGACCACATTCGAAATTACGTAATTTGTGGGGTCGTTCTCTGGGCAGGTGTCAAAGCATTCAAATTACCGAACATCACTTACTTCGACACGATTACACACTACCTCGGCGGCGGTGTTCTGCTGATCACCGCAATTACTCTGTTTTCCTTGAACATGCTCCACGGAATCGTTGGGTTCGCCAAACTCAAAGACTTAAAAAGCACCAGTACAGTTCTTTATATCGTGGGAACACTTCTCGCGTTCTTTGCGGGAAACATTCTTTTTATCACGGCTAAATAGCGCTGATTTTTCGGTGACGGACGCCGTCACAAATCCATCATCCCAACGTCACAACCACGACATGGCCTCAGCCGACACTGAGGTCATGACGACAGCTCTACATATCACCCTGATCAGCGAAACCTTCCCACCGGAAATCAACGGGGTGGCCAATACCCTTGGCCGCTTGTGCGACGGTTTGCGCGCGCGCGGGCATCGGGTGGAACTGGTGCGGCCGCGTCAGGGTGACGATCCGCAGCGCAGTGAAGACGATGCGCTGCTGTTGTGCCGGGGCTGGCCACTGCCGGGTTATCCGGGGTTGCAGTGGGGTCAGTCGTCGATGCACAAGTTGCTGCGCCGCTGGACACGCCAGCGCCCGGACGTGCTGTATATCGCCACCGAAGGCCCCCTCGGGTTGTCGGCACTGCGCGCCGCACGCCGCCTGGGCATCGCCGTAGTCAGCGGCTTCCACACCAATTTCCAGCAGTACACCAATCAGTACGGACTCGGTCTGCTGACGCGCTTGCTGACTCACTATCTGCGCTGGTTCCACAATCGTTCGGCGCTGACCCTGGTGCCAAGCGTAAGCCAGCGCCTGGAGCTGGAGCGCCGACATTTCGAGCGTCTGGCGCTGCTGTCCCGAGGCGTCGACAGTCAGTTGTTCCATCCGACCAAACGTTTGAACGCCTTGCGTGAGCAATGGGGACTGGGCGAGCAGGACATCGCGGTGATTCACGTAGGACGCCTGGCGCCGGAGAAAAACCTCGGATTGCTCAAACGCTGCTTTGAAAAGCTCGCCAGCGCTTATCCCCAACGCAATCTGAAACTGATCATCGTCGGTGACGGGCCGCAGCGTGTAACCCTGGAAAAGGAATTGCCCGAGGCAATTTTCTGCGGCTCACAACGCGGGGAAGCGCTGGCGGCGCATTATGCGTCCGGCGATCTGTTCCTGTTTCCGAGCATGACCGAGACGTTCGGCAACGTCGTGCTGGAAGCGCTGGCTTCAGGTCTTGGCGTGGTAGCCTACGATCAGGCGGCTGCCGCGCAACATATTCGCCACGGCTACAACGGCGTGTTGGCGATGCCGGGGGATGAAGAGGCGTTTTGCGATGCAGCGCAGTGGCTGCTGGAGGAAGACGAAACCTTGCGTTGCGTCCGATTGAACGCCCGCCAGCATGCCAGTCGTCAAGGCTGGGCAGCCATCATCGAACAGTTCGAAAGCCATTTGCAGGTGGCTTGTCGCGACCTTCGCGACAAGCCCTCCACGTTGGTCAAACCAGCGTCATCAACGCCTCACGGCTGAACGGCAGAATGTCCTGCTCGCGGCCTTCGCGCACTTTCTGCGCCCAGTCCGGATCTACCAGCAGCGCACGGCCCACCGCCACCAGATCGAACTCGTCATTGTTCAGACGCTCCAGCAGTTTTTCCAGGCTCGCTGGTTGCGCGACCTTGTCGGTATTGACCATGAATTGCAGGAACTCGCCATCGAGGCCGACGCTGCCGACGGTGATGGTCGGTTTGCCGGTCAGCTTGCGCGTCCAGCC
>NZ_JBSVWF010000045.1:0-54237 GCF_054071635.1 Pseudomonas sp. SDO52101_S400
CACATTTGGAATGCATTTTCCTGTGGGAGCCAGCCTGCTGGCGATGACGGCCTCAAACCGCGACGCTGATCTCCTGTTTGTCTACCGCCACCAACGTCTCGATCATTGCTCTCGCCGCCGGTGACAGCCGGAATCCCGTACGGCTCACAATCCCGCACCGCGCATTCATGCTCTCCAGATTCTGCGGCAGGTTGCGCCAGTGCAGCAGCGCCAGCGAGCCCTGGGCAATGTCCTCGACAAACGCCTCTTCAGTGCCCACGCCGATCGCGTTGGACTGCAGCACCACTTTCACCAGCGCAGGAAAATGTTCGGTCTCGATGGTCGGTGAAAAGTCGATCCGGCCGCTGAGATTCGCCAGCAATTTGCGAATGCCCGGCGGGATCAGCGTGGTCGCCAGCGGGTAGTCGAACATGTCGTTGGTCGACAGGCTTTCCTTGGCCAACAGTGGATGCCCCGGCCGGCAGAAAAACACCCCGCGCTTGGGTGTCAACGGCTGGGTCTGGAAGTTCGGGTCGGACTCGAAATGGCGGATGTCGGCGATGAAGAATTCGATCTCCTCGCGGCTCAGGGCGCGGCTGAGTTTTTCCCAGTTATCCACCTGAAAACAGGTGCGCACTTTCGGGTGGGCGTTGATGAATTGCGCCACCGCATCCGGCACCAGTTTCACCGCCGGTGCCGGACCGCAACCGAAGTGCAGTTCGCCGGCATCGAGCTTGGTCATCTGCGTCACTTCGGCGCTGAGCAACGCGGCGCCCTGCACAAGTGTGAGGGCGTGCTGCAGCACCACCTGGCCCTCCGGCGTGGGGCGCAGGTCCTTGTTGCCGCGGTCCACCAGCACACAGCCGAACTCCTGCTCCAGCCCTTGAATGCTGCGGCTGAACGCCGGTTGAGTGATGCCCATGGCGTCGGCCGCGCGGACAAAACTGCGGTGTTCGTTGAGGGCGATGAAGTAGCGCAACTGGCGAAGATCCATATGCTTTTCCGGCATCCTAAAAATAGCTCGAAGGCATTTGCGACGAGGTTGCTTGAGGTTTTAAATGCAAGCTCTTATTCCGTCAACGAAGCATGTGAATATCTATTAGATGTAAATGGAATATAGATAGAGCGTTGTTTCGCTGCCGTCCAACCGCAAGCAGTCGATGAGGGTCTTCCCATGAGCAATGCCGCACTCGCTGTAAAACCCGCTGTCCACGCGCTGGACATTCATCCGGTGGCCGGCCGTATCGGCGCCGAAATCCGTGGCGTGCACCTGTCCGGTGAGCTGGATGCCGCGACGGTTGAAGCCATTCAGCAGGCGCTGATCCAGTACAAGGTCGTGTTCTTCCGCGAGCAGACCCAGCTCGACGATCAGCGTCAGGAAGCTTTCGCCCATCTGCTTGGCGAGCCAGTGGCGCATCCGACCGTGCCATCCCGCGAGGGCACCCGTTACCTGCTGGAACTGGACGGCGCCGAAGGGCAGCGCGCCAACTCCTGGCACACCGACGTGACCTTCGTCGATGCCTACCCGAAAGCCTCGATCCTGCGCTCGGTAGTGGCCCCGGCATTCGGCGGCGACACCCTCTGGGCGAACACCGCGACGGCGTACAACGAACTGCCGACCGAGTTGCGCGAGCTGGCGGACAAACTGCTGGCCGTGCACAGCAACGAATACGACTACGCCGCCGTGAAGCCGGACGTGTCGGCGGAGAAGCTTGAGCGCTATCGCAAGATCTTCACTTCGACCGTTTACGAGACAGAGCATCCGGTGGTGCGTGTGCACCCGATCAGCGGCGAAAAGAGCTTGCTGCTGGGGCATTTCGTCAAACGCATCAAGGGTTATTCACAGGCGGATTCGGCGTATCTGTTTGGTCTGTTGCAGAGCCATGTGATCCGTCAGGAAAACATCGTGCGCTGGCGCTGGAAGGCCGGTGATGTGGCGATCTGGGATAACCGTTCGACGCAGCATTATGCGATTGATGATTACGGCACTCAGGATCGGGTGGTGCGTCGGGTGACGCTCAAAGGGGAAGTGCCGGTCGGGGCGAATGGGCAGCGTAGTCAGACCATCAAAGGGCGCGATTAAGATCAAAAGATCAAAAGCCCCTCACCCCCGCCCTCTCCCAGAGGGAGAGGGAGCTGACCGAGGTGTGTTACGTCATACATCGACCTGTAAAAGCTGTGTCGATTGTGGATTCGGTAAAGCTCAAACAGGTCAACGTAAATCACCAATATCCCGCGATCAGTCCCCTCTCCCCCCGGGAGAGGGTTAGGGTGAGGGAGCTCTTGCTCTTGCCTTCGCTCTACCAAACGCCAATCTGAACCATCTTCTCAGTCTCCGGCTCCCCATAGCGAAACCGTTGCCCACGCAAATCAATCTCCTGATGACTGATCGTCGTGCGCCGCTTCAACCCGCGCACCCATTCGAACAGATACCCCGCATGCTCCTCGCGCACCGCCGCATGCGCCGGGTCTGCGCCCAGATCCTGCAGCTCCTGCGGATCATTCAACAGATCGAAAAGTTGCGGCCGGAAGCCGTCGTACGCCAGGTATTTCCAGCGCTCGCTGCGCACCATGGTCATGCGGCAACGGTCGATCGGCTGGCCCAGTCGCTCCCGCGCCGGGGCCTGGAAGGCGTAGTCGTATTCGCTGATCGCATAGCGACGCCAGTCAGGGTTTTCACCGTGCAGCAGTGGAATCAACGAGCGACCTTCCAGTCGATGCTCGGCACCTGTCACGCCCAGCGCGTCGAGAAAGGTCGGCACGCCGTCGATGGTTTCCGCCAGACGTTCGTCCACCGTGCCCCGTGTGATGTCCGCCGCCGCACGCGGGTCGCGCACGATCAACGGCACGCCCACCGCTTGCTCCAGCAGAAACTCCTTCTCACCCAGCCAGTGATCGCCCAGGAAGTCGCCGTGATCGCTGGTGAACACGATCAGCGTGTCCTCCCAGCGCCCGTTGCTTTGCAGGAAATCGAACAGACGCCCCAACTGATCATCGACCTGTTTGACCAGGCCCATGTACGTCGGGATCACGTTCAGTCGTACCGGGTCTTTGGAGAAATTCAGGCTTTCCTCATGCTGGCAAAAGGCCTGATAGACGGGGTGGTCGCTTGGAGAGGCATTACGTACCGGTTCGAGAATCGATTTCGTACTGTACAATGTGTGGTACGGGGTCGGTACGATATAGGGCCAATGGGGTTTGATATAGGACAGGTGTAAAAACCACGGTTTTTCACCTTGCTCACCGATGAAGTCGATGGCTCGATTTGTAGTGTAGACAGTCTCTGAATGTTGCTCGGGAATTCGCGCCGGCAAATGGGCGTTGCGCATTTTCCAGCCGCTGAGGATTTCGCCGTTTTCGCCTTCGGCCGCATTGGCCCAGTCGTGCCAGGGGTTGCGTCCTTCGAAACCCTGTTCACGCAGGTAATGGGTGTATGGCGCGGATTCGCGTTTGTCATCGAACAGCGGGTCGTCGGGGAAGATGCCGTCGTGACGAAAGTACGGCTCGAAGCCGACTTCATTGAGCACTTCGGCTTGCGCGCTTTCAGGGTTGATCGCCAGCCGCTGCAAGGCGTCCACGTTGGCCGTGGCGTGGGTCTTGCCGACCAGCGCAGTACGAATGCCGTGGGGTCGCAGGTAATCGCCGATGGTCAGTTCTTCCAGCGGCAGCGGCACGGCGTTCCACGCCACCTGATGGCTGCTGACATAACGCCCGGTGTAGGCCGACATCCGCGACGGGCCGCAAATCGTGCCCTGGGTGTAGGCGCGGCTGAAGCGCACGCCGGCGGCGGCCAGGCGATCGATGTTCGGGGTGTGCAGGTGCGGGTGGCCATAGCAGGACAGGTAATCGCGGCGCAGTTGATCGCACATGATGTACAGCACGTTGCGCACGGTTTTTTGCGGCTTGGACATGGGATTCACCAGTCAGAAAGACAGGCGAGGTTTTTCGCTTTCGGCGAGGGTGTTCGGCAAGTGCATTCGGGGAATGCTTGCCATGCATGAAACGCATGGGCTCAGACGGCGAGGTTCGCCAGTGAACACACCTCTTCTTCCACCGCATCGATCGCCTTGATCTGCTCGATCATCGCCTCGGCCAGCGGCGATAGTCGATACCCGGCGCGGCTGACAATGCCGTAACGGGTGTAGAGCTCCTCCAGATCATCCGCCAACCCTTCGATCTTCAAGCACACCAATTCGCCCCGGGCCTGATGCAGCGCATCCGAATAGGCGCCGACGATGCCAATCGCATCAGAGCGCAGCACCACGCCCAGCAGGCTCGCGCTGTTTTCGCACTCCACGTTCGGAACGAAGTCCGGCCGACCACTAAGATCGACGATGACCTTGCGCAGATTCGGCGGGCGAATGCTCACGGCCAGTGGATAACTCATCAATTGCTCTGCCGTGACTCGTTCAAAAGCAGCCAGCGGATGCGCGGCGCGGCAGCAGAAATGCCATTTGCGCGGGCGCAACCGGTGGGTCAGATAATCCGGATCCGCCTCGAAGTGGCGAGTGTCGGCGACAAAGAATTCGAACTCTTCACACAGCAATCTCTTGCTCAGGCTCTGCCAGTCATCGACCTGGTAATGCACCCGCGCTTTCGGGTATCGGCCGATGAAGCTGCCGATCGCTCGCGGGATCAATCCTGCCGCCGGTGCCGGGCCGCAACCGAAGCGCAATTCCCCCGCCTCCAGCCCGTTGAACTGGCTGATCTCGTTAGCCATTTGCTGGGCACCGCTGACCAGCCGCCGCGCGTGTTCAAGCAACACCTGACCCTGTTTGGTCGGCGGCAATTCCTTGCGCCCGCGATCGACCAACTGGCAACCGACGCTGTGTTCCAGCGCCTGAATGCTGCGACTGAAGGCCGACTGCGACAGGTTCACTGCCTGCGCCCCCGCGACGAAGCTGCGTTGATCGGCGAGGGCGATGAAGTGGCGGAGCTGGCGCAAGTCGATATGCATTTTTCACATAAAAAATATCCGGGAAATGCATTGGATATGCATTAGGTCGACTCCTTATAAAGGCAATCTCTTATGCAGTAAATCTTTGTAAAAACATAAATAAATAACTTAAAAGAATATGCGACACGAAAGATGTCAGCGTGTTTTTTGACCAGGAGCAGCCCCATGAGTCCGTTGAACCTCGCTTCACCGCCGCCGCCACGACGGCTCAAACGTCTGCCCCTGGCCCTTTTGTTGGCGGGGAGTGCCAGTTGGACCCACAGCTACGCCGCTGAAACGGAAACCCCTGTGCCAGCACCGGCAGGCAAGACCGCGACCGCCACTTCGCAACTGGAAACCGTGACCGTCACCACTCGCCGTCGCGAAGAAAGTTCGCAGGATGTACCGACGCCGATGAGTGTGGTCAGCGGCCAGACTCTGGAGACGCAGCGGGTCTATCGAATCCAGGATTTGCAGCAACTGGTGCCCAGCGTCAACGTCGCCTACATGCATGCGCGCCAGTCCAGCGTGTCGATTCGCGGCCTGGGGAATAACCCGGCCAGCGACGGTCTGGAAGGCAGCGTCGGGCTGTACATCGACAACGTTTATCTGGGCCGGCCGGGGATGGCGGTGTTCGACCTGATGGACATCGAACAGCTTGAAGTCCTGCGCGGGCCGCAAGGTACGTTGTTCGGCAAGAACACCACCGCCGGGGTGATCAACATCAGCACTCGCGCACCGAGTTTCACCCCGGAGCGCAGCATCGAAACCTCGGTCGGCGAGGACGGCTATTTCCAGACCAAGGGCACGCTTTCCGGGCCGCTCAACGATCAATTGGCCGGGCGCATTTCCGCCTATCGCACCCGCAGCGATGGCGACATTAAAAACGAATTCAACGGTCATGACTTGAACGGCGGTTCCCGCGATGGCTTCCGTGCGCAGTTGCTGTTCAAGCCCAACGAAGATTTCAATCTGCGCTGGATCGGTGATTACAACGAAGAGGATTCCAGCGCTGGCACTCGCGTGCTGTACAACACCGGGCCGACCATCAATGGCGTCAACCTCTATCAGTCGCGGGCAAATGCCGCCGGCGCGACGCTGGTCAACGGCTCGCACCGCAAGGTCAATCTGGACAACGACCAACACGTCACGGTGCATCAGGGCGGTACATCGGTGGAGGCCAACTGGACGCTGCCGAGCGACTTCACCCTGACCTCGATCAGTTCCTACCGCTACTGGAATTTCACCCCGGCCAACGACGATGGCCTTAATGTCGCGGCGACCTACAACGCTGGCGTGTCGGTGGAAGACAAGCAGTACTCGCAGGAATTTCGCCTCGCATCGCCCAAGGGGGAGTCCTTCGATTACGTGCTCGGCGCGTACTACTTCGGCTCGGACCTGGACAACAAATCCTTCGCCTATTACGGCCCCCAGGCCGACATCTGGAATGGTACGCCACGGGGTGCATTGGCCAACGTTGGCAGCGTCGGTCGCGGGCACATCCAGACCGACAGTTTCGCGCTGTTCGCCCAAGGCACCTGGCATCTCACGCCGCGACTGGATTTCACCGCCGGCGTGCGTGGCACTTATGAAGAGAAGAACGCCTGGGTCAATCGCGATGCGCCGCAAGGAGGCGTGGCGGTAACCGGTGCCGCCGCCACCGCCCGACGTGGCCGGACCGGCGCCTACGATTCCGGCGATCTGAATCAGTACAGCTCCAGTCCCTCGGGTTTGCTCAACCTCAGCTATCGCATTACCGATGATCTGCTCGGCTACGCCACGCTGTCCCACGGCGAAAAGTCCGGCGGGGTCAACCTCGTGGTCGGCTCGGCCCCGACCGCTGGCGCCGACTCGTTGCTGATCGGCACCGAGCGCGCCAACAACGCTGAACTCGGTTTCAAGAGCACCCTGTGGGACCGCCGCTTGCAGCTCAACGCCAACGTGTTCTGGACCCAGGTCAACGCCTACCAGACCAACGCCTACGACGACGTCAACCGCGTGCAATACCTGACCAATGCCGGTTCAGTGCGCTCGCGTGGTGTGGAATTCGAAAGCACTGTGATCCCGCTGCGCGGCCTGACGCTGAACTTCAACGGCTCGTTCAACGACGTCAGTTATCTCTCGTACAAGGATGCGCCGTGCCCACCTGAAGTCAGCCTCGCCCCCCGGGCGCCGGCCTCTTGCGACCTTAGCGGTCATCAGGTCGTCGGTGCCTCGAAATGGATCGGCAACGCCAATGGCAAATACGAATGGAATCTGGCCAACGGGCTGCAACCCTACGTCACCGGCAGCTACGCATTCCGCTCCAAAGCGGTGGGCACGGTCGAAGATTCCGACTACGGCCAGATCCCGAGTTACGCGGTGGTCAATCTCTCCACCGGCCTGCGCGGCGATTTCAATCAGGGGCAGTGGGACGTCTCGCTGTGGCTGAAAAACGCCTTCGACAAAACCTACTACACGACCCTGTGGACCGGCGGCAACGGCGGCTATGAAGGCCTGCTCGGGACGCCGCGCACGCTCGGCGTTACCGGTCGCTACGACTTCTGAGGCCTTGCGCGCAAAGTCACTGCACTGTCAGACAAAGCTCGCTTGCGCACTTGGCGCTTCGTCTTTCGAAAATGACGAACAGGATTTTCGAATCCTTTCCGGTGGTCGTCACGGTTACGACCCCTTTCGAGTAATCCGAAATCAAGGACTCTTTGGGTTGAAGGAGATTTTTTGTGCCGCCCTGAAAGACATTGATCGGGGCGGCGGTTTTGTTATGAACCGATACCGAAAGGGCAAGCTGTGACCCCGAGCGGGTCGCCTGGACAGGTACGACATCGAGCTGGCCATCGGTCAGCGCCGTGGTATCGGCCTGTACGACCTGCAAGCAGGCGGGAACCATTAGAAGTAAAGAGCAGATCAGGCGTCTGGCATTCATGTCGGAACTCCTTGAGCAGATAGATAAACCCGGTACGTCGGTTATATTTATGAGACAAGGGCGAGGACCTGTCACCTGTCAAACCTGACAGGTATAGCGCTTTTATATGTATTCCCCGATGACGGGTTATCGCGATCAACCTGGAGCCAGAACTGACGCATTATTAGAGACGCCCTGAACGGGCAGCAGAGGGATGCTGGTTGTTGGATTGAATGCTATCAACGTTCGCGAAGTTCGAAATAAGTGATGAGCGATTTCACTGGTGCATATAAAACTGTCGTTTAATCGTCGCGTCGACAATAAATGAATGCCCAATCATTCTAAACTTCGTGAGCTTTCACGAGGAAGCGTGCGCACCACTTTGACAGTGAGGCAGTCAGTCTCGCCGGGGAGTTTTTGAAGCAATGAGAAAATCTGTAAGTCGAAGGCCGATGCATTAAAAAATGCATCGGCCTTTTTGTTTGATTTTTAAAAAGTTCGTCAACCATCACCTTGGCGTTAGTTGCCACTGAATACCGTGTCATCGATAACCCGATGCCTTGGATGAATACTTTTTATGCCGGGAAAGCATGTCGATTCTGACGAATCGCTGGAAGCCTTGCGGGGCGTGGCTTCGGCGGAAATGACCGATTCTCATATTCCATAAACATCTATTCATAACATGAAAGATTACTTTCGGAGATAAGGCTCTAGCCCAATGATTGACCCATCGATCACGCCGTGGGGGATTCAACAAGCGGCGAATCGGCTACGCGAAAAAACGCAAAGAGACCGCAGGGAGTAAATCAATGGGCAATGTCCAGACCGCCGCCAGTGCACAGGAGGTGCTGTGGCGCCAGGCGCCGAGCGGCGAGTTGGTCGATCTCGGCCGGCCCCATCGTGTGCCGTTGGGGCAACTGCGTTTGCAGCGCGCGCCCAAGGGCATTCTGAGTCGCCGCGAAACGATTCTGCTCGGCGTTCTGGCGCTGGTGGTGCATGGCGCGGTGATCTACTGGATCAATCAGCACCCGACGCCGGCGCTGCCGATCGTGCCGCCGGAAATTCCACCGATGACCATCGAGTTTTCGCGCCCGGCACCACCGGCACCACCTGTGGTTGTACCGCCACCACCTGCGCCAGTGGTCGAGCCTCCGCCACCGGTGGAAGACGAACTGGCAATCAAGCCGCCACCAAAACCGAAGCCGATTCCCAAGCCGAAACCGGTCGCCAAACCCGTACCAAAACCGGCCCCCAAAGCCGTCGAGCAACCCCCGGTTCCGCCACAGCCGGCCGCTCCGGTCGCCGCGCCAGCGCCACCAGCACCACCGGCGCCTGCTCCGGTGACGCCGGCTTCGGCCAACGCCGCGTACCTGAAGAACCCGGCGCCGGAATATCCGTCGCTGGCCCAGCGTCGCGGTTGGGAAGGCACGGTGTTGCTGCGGGTGCACGTACTGGCCAGCGGCAAACCGGGCGAGATCCAGATACAGAAAAGCAGTGGCCGGCAACAGCTCGACGACGCGGCGCTGGACGCCGTGAAGCGCTGGAGCTTCGTACCGGCCAAGCAGGGTGATGTCGCCCAGGACGGCTGGGTCAGCGTGCCCATCGATTTCAAGATTCATTAAACCGAAACCAATTTCGCGCTAAACGTTTACACGAGGGAACACATCATGACGTTACTGGCATCTCCACTGGAATCCATCGAAAGCGCGGTGATCTGGCTGCTGGTGGTCTTCTCTGTCGCCACTTGGGGCCTGGCATTGCTCAAGGCTGTGCAGTTCGGTCGGTTGAAGGCGCAGGATCGCAAATTTCACAAGCGCTTCTGGGCGGCGTCGAGTCTGGACTCCGCTGCCGAGTTGAGCGAAACCCAGCCCGGCGCCGCAGCGCGGGTGGCGCAGGCCGGTTACGCGGCGATTCAAGTGGGCGAGGCGCCGCAGGCCAATGACCTGAGCCAGGCGATCAACCATCAGGATCGTCTCGAACGTGCCTTGCGCCAGCAGATCGTCCGCGAGCGCCGCTCGCTGGAAACCGGTCTGGCGGTAGTCGCGAGTATTGGCAGCACCTCGCCGTTCATTGGTTTGTTCGGCACGGTGTGGGGAATTATGGAAGCGTTGAAGGGAATCAGCGCAGCAGGTTCGGCAAGCCTGGAAACGGTCGCAGGGCCCATCGGTGCAGCGCTGGTCGCCACCGGGGTGGGGATCGCGGTCGCGGTGCCGGCGGTGCTGGTTTACAACTACTTTTTGCGCCGTCTGAAACTGACGGCGGCGGACCTGGACGACTTTGCCCACGACTTCTACAGCCTGGCGCAAAAGAGCTCGTTCCGCGTGTTGATCCACCCGACCGCGCACAAGATTGCGGCTCAGGGCAACGCAACAAAAGTGAAGGAGGCATCCTGATATGGCCTTCTCCACGCAAGACAGCGACGAGGTGCTGAGCGAGATCAACGTGACGCCGCTGGTGGACGTGATGCTGGTGCTGCTGGTGGTGTTCATCGTCACCGCGCCGCTGCTGACCAACGCGATACCGATCAACCTGCCGAAGACCGAGGCGGTGGCGCCGGTCGAGCAGAAAGACCCGTTGGTGGTGAGTATCGACGGTGCTGGAAAACTGTTTATCAACAAGGACGAAATACAGCCGGATCTGCTGGAGTTCAACCTCAAGTCGGCCAAGGCCAAGGACCCGGAAGTGCGCGTGCAATTGCAGGCAGACGACGGGGTGAATTACGGCGAAGTGGCGCGAGCCATGGCTTCGATTGAGCGGGCAGGCATCACCAAACTGTCGGTGATCACTGCACGATAAGGGTTTCACGTTTTTCCGGGGCCGTCTCCTTGGCAGGGTGCGGCCCCTTTTTTGTCTGATGATTTATATTCTTTTCAGGTCTTAATAAATAGCTTCTTATTCCTTAACGAATATAAATCCCGTCCCTATACTCCTTCAGGAACAGACACGACGCAGGAGAGCTCCCCCATGCGCAACGAATCAATCCGCTATCTGATTGTGCCGGGCTGGCAAGGATCGCCAGAAGATCATTGGCAAAGCCACTGGCAGAACAGTCTGCCGAACAGCGCGCGTGTGGAGCAGGCCGATTGGCTGACGCCGCGTCGTGAAGACTGGGTCGCGGCGCTGGCCGAGGCGATTGCCGCCGACAGCACGCCGGTGATCCTGATCGCTCACAGCCTGGGTTGCATCACCGTGGCGCACTGGGCGGCCACCGCGCCGTTGCAGCACCTGCGTCAGGTTCGCGGCGCGCTGCTGGTCGCGCCGGCGGATGTGGAGCGTCCTGCTTGTGTACCGGCATTGCGCAATTTCGCGCCGATTCCGACTGATCTGCTGCCTTTCCCGAGCCAGGTCGTCAGTTCCGACAACGACGCCGCTGTCAGCGCACCACGAGCGCTGGAACTGGCGCGCAACTGGGGCGCCGAGGCGGGGATTCTCGCGGGCGCCGGCCATATCAACGTGAAGTCCGGGCATCAACGCTGGGAGCAGGGATTCGCTTATCTGTATCGCCTGCAAAACCGCATGGAACACCACGCCCGGCGCCGTGCCTGACCACTTTTAATTTTTCAACGCCCCCGTCTCCCGGCGATTTGGGGCGGGAGTCTGCCATGAGTCTTGAAACCTTTGGCCAGCCGTTGCTGACCTTTCCCGATGCGGAAAAAAGTCCCCTGAGCATTCGCGCCAAGGCGCTGGTGTTCGTCGATCCGCGCTCGCGCCAGTTGCGCGAGGAAATGGCCCAACTCGCACCGCGCTCGATCTCGGTGTTGATTCGCGGCGAGACCGGCACCGGTAAGGAATTGCTCGCCCGCCACATCCATCGCGCCAGTGATCGCAGTGGTTTGTTTGTCTCGGTCAATTGCGGGGCGATCAGCCCGACGTATGCCGATGCCGAGTTGTTCGGCTACGCCGCCGGCAGCTACAGCGGTTCGGCCAGCAGTCGCGCCGGCTGGTTCGGCTCGGCCAACGGCGGCACCTTGTACCTGGACGAGATCGGCGACTTGCCGCTGCCGATCCAGATCAAGTTGCTCGCCGCGCTGGAAAACCACGAAGTCACCCGCGTCGGTGCCCATCAACCAAGCCCGGTGGATGTGCGCCTGGTGGCCGCGACCAGCATCGATCTGGCCCAAGCGGTGGCGGCGGGGAAATTCCACGAGCGGCTCTATCACTATCTCAGCGAAGGGCATCTGGAACTGCCGGCATTGCGGGCGCGGGTCGGTGACATTCTGTCGTTGGCCGAGTACTTCCTCGGCATCTACAGCCAGCGTCTGGACCTTCCCGTTCCGCTGATCAGCGAAGCGGCGCAGGAGGTGCTGGAGCAGCACAGCTGGCCGGGCAACACCCGTGAGCTGGAAAACGTCATTCATTTTGCGCTGCTCGTAAGCACGGGTGATGAAATCCTGCCGGAGCACTTGAACCTGCCCGAGGTGTCTGGGTCGCTGGTTCAGATCGAACGTCAGGTGGCGAGCATCAGCGCCAAAGGGACTGCCGAGGAACGTAAGGCATTGAAAGAATTACTGTTGGGCCTGAGTGAGGCGTTGTAACCATTTTGTTCAATATGAACAAAATGGAATATGAAGCTGAATAAACGTTATTGTCCGGGAATAAAAAATCCCGGTATTGTCCGACTCACGCCAGCAGTAGCACATCGCTGGCACACGTATTAATGCCGTCGTCGATGACGACCGTGATTTTCGACTAAGGACACTGCATGAAAAAGGTTCTGTTGTTTACCGCATTGGCGGCTGCTCTGACTGCTTCCCTGGCCCAGGCGGGTGAAAAACTGGTGGTTGCCGCAACGCCGGTACCTCACGCCGAGATCCTCGAGCTGATCAAGCCGACCCTCGCCAAAGAAGGCGTGGATCTGGAAATCAAAGTCTTCACCGATTACGTGCAGCCGAACGTGCAGGTGGGTGAAAAGCGTCTGGACGCCAACTACTTCCAGACCAAGCCTTACCTGGACAGCTTCAACGCCGGTAAATACAAGGATGACAAAGCCAAGTACCTGGTGACCGTGCAAGGTGTGCACGTTGAACCGTTCGGCGGCTACTCCAGCAAGTACAAAACCCTGGCCGAACTGCCGGATGGCGCCACCATCGCCATTCCGAACGAAGGCAGCAACAGCGGTCGTGCACTGATCCTGCTGCAGAAGGCTGGCCTGATCGAACTGAAAGATCCGAAGAACGCTCTGGCGACCCCGAAAGACATCGCCAAGAACCCGCACAACTTCAAGTTCAAGGAACTGGAGTCGGCCCTGCTGCCGCGTGTTCTGAAAGAAGTCGACCTGGACATGATCAACACCAACTACGCGCTGGAAGCCAAGTTGAACCCGACCAAGGACGCCTTGGTGATCGAAGGTGCCGATTCGCCTTACGTTAACTTCCTGGTCGCCCGTGAAGACAACAAGAACAGCGACGCCATCAAGAAACTGGCCGCTGCCCTGACCAGCCCGGAAGTCAAAGCGTTCATCGAGAAGAAGTACAACGGCGCGGTACTGCCGGCGTTCTGATCTGACGCGGCAACAACCCCCTTCAAGGTTGAAAAAAACGCCGATGGCCAGTGATGGTCATCGGCGTTTTTGTGTGTGCCTCAAAAGCCCCCCCCCTCACCCTAACCCTCTCCCCGAGGGAGAGGGGACTGATTGGGGGATGCTGTAGAGGTACGCCGACCTGATTATTCTTCACCGAATCCATAATCGGCTAGGTCTTTCAGGTCGATATAAGACGCAAGACACTTCGGTCGCTTCCCTCCCCCAGGGGGGAGGGCTGGGCGGGCGGCGTTCCGATGAGGGGGCTTTTCGCCTTTGATCTACGCGGTGTGTTTCAACGCCCGGCGCAACGCCACCAACAATTTCACAATCTCCTGCGGATCCAGTCGCTGCGGCACTTTTACGTCCATGTTTTCTTCCTTGTTATGGGTTTGGCCGGGGGAGTCTGGCCAAAAGCTGTTCGTCCTTGGAGGGCTTTTATGAAAAAAAGATCCGTCCTACAGCGCTGGGGACAATAGCCTTCCTCCTTCTTCCCGGCAAACCCGCCGATTAGTTTTTTGCGTGATATCAATATGCTTTAACGGTATTTAAATTCTTCTTTTTATACCTTTAAAGTCGGTGCCTGCAGGACAGCTACCCGCTGTCCATGGACTGCACCACCGTCGCTTACCGAGCGGCGTCAGGATGTTTCATGACTTTCGATTACGCATTTATCCTCAGCACCCTGCCGGCGTTTCTCAAAGCCGTGGGCGTGACGCTGCAGGTCGGTTTGATCGCCATTGGCACCTCGCTACTGGTGGCGTTGCTCAATGCAACGATTCTGGTGTTTCGCACGCCTTACCTGCAAAAACTGGTCGGGCTGTATGTCGAGCTGGCGCGCAACACGCCGCTGCTGATCCAGCTGTTCTTCGTCTACTTCGCGTTGCCGGCCCTGGGGATCAAGGTTTCCGGATTCACCGCCGCGATCATCACCATGACTTTCCTCGGCGGTGCCTACCTCACCGAAGTGCTGCGCGCCGGTGTCGATGCGGTGCCCCAGGCGCAGCTTGAATCGGGCCGCTCCATCGGTCTGTCCCACGGCCAGTTGCTGCGCTACGTGATCCTGCCGCAAGCCGGGATTCTCAGCCTGCCGTCGCTGTTCGCCAATTTCATTTTCCTGCTCAAGGAGACCACCGTGGTCTCGGCCGTGGCGGTGCCGGAGATTCTCTACACCACCAAGAGCTACATCGCGCTCTACTACAAAACCTATGAAATGCTCGCCGTGCTGACGCTGATTTGCGTGCTGTTGTTCCTGCCGCTGTCGCTGCTGTTGAGCCGTCTGGAAAGGAGGCTCCAGCATGGCCAGTTCGGGTCTTGAGCTGCTCTGGGTGTCCTTGCCGCAATTGGCAAAGGGCGCCGGGCAAACCCTGTCGATCTCGTTTCTGAGCATCGCCATCAGCACCGTCGGCGGCGTGCTCTACGGCGTGCTGCGCACGCTCAACGTGACATGGCTGAACGCAGTGCTGCGGATCTATCTGGAGCTGTTCCGGGCGATCCCGGTGCTGGTGTGGTTGTACCTGCTGTTTTTCGGCCTGCCGATTTTCTTCGGCCTGAGCTTGCCGAGTTTCTGGTGCGCAGTGCTGGTGCTGTCGCTGTGGGGCGCCAGCGAAGTCGGCGAAGTGGCGCGCGGTGCGCTGCATTCGTTGCCGCGCGGGCAGCGTGAGGCGGGGCTGTCGATCGGCCTCAACGCAGCGCAGCTCTACGGCTATGTGCTGCTGCCCCAGGCGCTGAAACGCATGACGCCGCCGACCATCAACATCTACACACGGATCATCAAAACCAGTTCGCTGGCGGTGCTGATCGGCGTGGTGGATGTGATCAAGGTTGGCCAGCAGATCATCGAGCGCACCTACGAATCGGTGCTGATCTACGGCGCACTGTTCCTGTTTTTCTTTTTCATCTGCTACCCGTTGTCGGCCGCCTCGCGCGTGCTGGAGCGGCGCTGGACGCAAGCATGAGCGCATTGATCGAGTTTCAGCGTTTCAACAAATTCTTCGGCGAGCAGCAGGTGCTCAAGGGCATCGACCTGCAAGTGAAATCCGGCGAAGTCATCGTCATCCTCGGCCCCAGCGGTTGCGGGAAAAGCACCTTGTTGCGTTGCTTGAACGGTCTGGAAACCGCCCATGGCGGCAGCCTGAAACTCGCCGGTCGCGAACTGCTGGACAAGGCCACCGACTGGCGTGAAGTGCGTCAGCAGATCGGCATGGTGTTCCAGAGTTATCACCTGTTTCCGCACATGAGTGTGCTCGACAACTTGCTGCTCGGCCCGCTCAAGGTGCAGAAGCGCGAACGCCGCGAAGCCCAGCAACAAGCCGAAGCGCTACTTGAACGCGTGGGCCTGTCGGACAAGCGCGATGCCTTCCCGCGCCAGCTCTCCGGCGGCCAGCAGCAACGCATCGCCATCGTCCGCTCGTTGTGCATGAACCCGCGGGTCATGCTCTTCGACGAAGTCACCGCCGCCCTCGACCCGGAGATGGTCAAGGAAGTGCTGGAAGTGATTCAGGGCCTGGCCCGCGAAGGCATGACCCTGTTGATCGTCACCCACGAAATGGCTTTCGCCCGTGCGGTGGCCGATCGCATCGTGTTCATGGATGCCGGGTGCATCCTTGAACAGAACCCGCCCGAGCTTTTCTTTACGAACCCGCAAACCGCACGCGCGCAGCAGTTCCTGGAGAAGTTCTCCTACGTTGAAGCCCTGCCTTCAACGACTTCGCCCAAAACGACTCAAACCAAGGAACTGGAACTGCCATGAAAACTGCCAAAGCCCTATTCGCATTACCGCTGATCAGCCTCGCGCTGCTGGCCGGCTGCAACAAGACCGAAGAACCGGCCAAGCCGAAAGTCGCCAGCGAAAGCACCGCGCCGGCCGGTTATCTGGACAAGATCAAGGCCCGCGACAAACTGATCGTCGGCGTGTTCACCGACAAACCGCCGTTCGGTTTCGTCAACGAAGCGGGGCGCTATGTCGGCTTCGATACCGACATCGGCCGTCAATTCGCCAAAGACCTGTTGGGCGATGAAAACAAGGTCGAGTTCGTGGCCGTGGAGCCGGCGAGCCGCATTCCGTTTCTGCAAAGCGATAAGGTCGACCTGATTCTCGCCAACATGACCGTGACCCCGGAGCGCAAGGAAGCGGTGGAATTCACCAACCCGAACCTCAAGGTCGCGGTGCAGGCGCTGGTGCCGCAGGGCAGCGAGGTGAAGAAACTGGATGACCTGGCGACCCGCACCACCATTGTCACCACCGGCACCACCGCCGATATCTGGCTGACCAGGAATCACCCGGACTGGAAACTGCTGAAGTTCGAGAAAAACTCCGAGTCCCTGCAAGCCCTGGCCAACGGCCGTGGCGATGCTTACGCCCAGGATAATCTGGTGCTGTTCAGCTGGGCGAAACAGAACCCGGGCTACCGTGTGCTGGACGAAAAACTTGGCGCCGAAGCGCCGATTGCGCCGGCGGTGAAGAAGGGCAACATCGAACTGCGCGATTGGGTGAATACGGAGCTGGCCAAGCTTGGGGAAGAGAAATATCTGCTGAAACTGTATGACCAATATGTGCGTAAAGAGCTGAGTGATGACACCAAGCCTGAGAGTGTGATTGTCGAAGGCGGGAAGTGGCAGGGTTAATTGTCTGATAGTCCGCAGTGAACCCTCCCCCTCACCCCAGCCCTCTCCCGGAGGGAGAGGGAGCCGACCGAGGTGTGTTGCGTCCTGCATCGACCTGAACGACCGAGTTGACTATGGATTCAGTACAGCAAGATCAGGTCGGCGTAACTCTTGAGCATCCCCCAATCGGTTCCCTCTCCCCTGGGAGAGGGCTAGGGTGAGGGGCTCTTCAACTGGCACACCTAATCCGGCCAATTCCACGCCGGCTCATCCAAAACCCTCTGCCCGATGATCCCCGTCTGGCCGAGGGTTTTTTCCAGCACGATGCAATTGCATTCCTCATCTTCCTGCAACGCCGAAATCAGCCGTCGTGCATGTGAAACCACCCACACCTGACACTCCTGCGACACCCGGATGATCAAACGCGCCAGCGCAGGTAACAGATCCGGATGCAGACTGGTTTCCGGTTCGTTCAGCACCATCAGCGAAGGTGGACGCGGCGTCAGCAGTGCCGCGACCAGCAGCAGATAACGCAGCGTGCCGTCCGACAATTCCGCCGCCGACAATGGTCGCAACAACCCTTCCTGAAAGAACTCGATGGCAAAGCGTCCACCCGCCAGCGGTGCGATGTTCAAGCGTGCGCCGGGAAACGCGTCGCTGATCGCAGCCTGCAGCGCCTCGGGATCACCGATTTCACGGATGGTCTGCAACGCCGCGGCCAGATCCCGGCCGTCGTGATGCAGCACGGGTGTACGCGTGCCCAGTTGCGGCTGGCGCACCGGGGCGTCGGCGTCGCTGCGAAAGTGATCGTAGAAGCGCCAGCGGCGGATGAACTCGCGCATCTGGAACACTTCCGGCGAGGTGCGCAGGCTGCCGACCTGATCGAACAGGCTGTCGAAGTTCGGAGTGTGCTGCGCCAGCACGTCCCAACTGCGACCGTCACGGGTGCGGATCATCGGCCCGTTGCGATCCACCAGCAGACTGGCCGGACGATAAACAGGCCCGGCCCAGATGCATTCCTTTTTGATTTCAGGGTCGAGAGAAAAGAACGATAGGCTCGGCTCGGGCAATCCCAATGCAATCGAATAACTGAAGTCTTCCCCGGCAAATCCCAGTCGCAACCGTTTCACGCCCTGGCGCACCGTCGATTGAATCGGTACTTCGCCGTTGCGCATGCGCCGGCTGATGGTTTCCGGCCCGGCCCAGAAAGTCGAATCCAGCCCGCCTTCACGGGCCAGCGCATTGACCACACCGCCCTGAGCGGTTTCCGCCAGCAGTCGCAGCGCCCGGTAGAGATTGGACTTGCCGCTGCCGTTGGGGCCGGTGATCAGGTTGAGCCGACCCAGCGGAATCACCAATTTATTGATCGAGCGGTAATTGGCTACCGCTAGGGTCTTGAGCATGAAAGTCCTTCCTGGATGCCCTGAAATCCGGGTCAGGATACCCGTTGCACAGAAATGCATATATCGCCCGGACGAAGGTTGAACCCTGTTCTAAGCTCACAGTCGTATCGTCACTTGCACGTTCGTACACAGGAAGGAGTCTGCATGGCGAGTCCCGGATTGAAAACAGCGGCCCTGCTGAGCCTGCTCGCTTTGCTCGCTGCCTGCGGTGAAAAGAAACCGCCTCAGGAATACCTGCCACGGGTCTTTGTGCAAGAGGTCAAACCCGCTGACTTCGCGGCCTCCGTGACCCTCACCGGCGACGTTCAGGCGCGGGTGCAGACCGAGCTTTCGTTCCGGGTCGGCGGCAAGATCATCCAGCGCATGGTCGATGTCGGTGACCGTGTCTCGGCCAAACAAGTGCTGGCCAAACTCGATCCCAAGGATTTGCAGACCAACGTCGACTCCGCTCAGGCCCAGGTCCTGGCCGAGCAGGCGCGGGTCAAGCAGAGCGCCGCTGCATTCGTCCGCCAGCAGAAACTGTTGCCCAAGGGCTACACCAGCCAGAGTGAATACGATTCCGCCCAGGCCGCGTTGCGCAGCAGCCAGAGTGCCTTGAGCGCGGCCCAGGCGCAGTTGGCCAATGCCAAGGATCAACTGAGTTACACCGCGCTGGTTGCCGATGCGCCCGGCATCATCACCGAGCGCCAGGCCGAGGTCGGCCAAGTGGTTCAGGCGACCGCACCGATCTTCACGCTGGCCCGGGACGGCGACCGCGACGCGGTGTTCAACGTTTACGAATCCCTGCTGGCCGAGCGGCCGGCGGAGCGTTCGATCGTCGTCAGCCTGCTCGACAACCCACAGATCAAGACCACCGGCACCGTGCGTGAAATCACCCCGTCGGTGTCGGCGCAGTCCGGCACGGTGCAGGTCAAAGTCACCCTCGACAGCCTGCCGCAAGGCATGCAGCTCGGCTCGGTGGTCAGCGCCACCGCCAAGGGCAGCGGCAAATCGGCGGTGGAGCTGCCATGGTCGGCCCTGACCAAAAACATCAGCGAACCTGCGGTGTGGATGGTGGACGACAAAGGCGAGGCGCAACTGCACAACGTCACCGTTGGCCGTTATCTGACCGGGCACGTGATTATCAGCGCCGGCCTCACGGGCGGCGAGAAAGTGATCATTGCCGGCGGGCAACTGCTGCATCCGGGCATGAAAGTCGAGATCGCCGAGAACACCTACAAGGATCTGCAACCGGGAGCGCAGCCATGAAGCCTTTTTGGGCGATGTCGATCGGGCTGCTGCTGGGTGCCTGTTCCAAGAGTGAGCCACCACCGGAACCGGTACGCCCGGTGCTGTCGATCAAGGTCGAAGCACTGAGTGAGGAAAACCTCGGGCGCTTTGCCGGCAGCATTCAGGCGCGTTACGAGAGCAACACCGGATTCCGTGTCGGCGGGCGCATTGCCAGCCGCAATGTCGATGTCGGCGCCGAAGTGGAGAAGGGCACCTTGCTCGCCACCCTCGACCCGTCCGACCAGCAGAACCAGTTGCGCTCGGCCCAGGGCGACCTGGCGAAAGTCGAAGCACAGCTGATCAACGCCCAGGCCAATGCCCGGCGTCAGCAGGCGTTGTTTGATCGCGGGGTTGGCGCACAGGCGCAACTGGACATCGCCACCACTGATCTGAAAACCACCCAGGCTTCCCTCGATCAGGCGCGGGCGGCGGTCAACCAGAGCAAGGATCAGCTCGGCTACACCGAGCTGCGTTCCGACCACAAAGCGGTGGTCACCGCCTGGAACGCCGAAGCCGGGCAAGTGGTGACGGCCGGCCAGCAAGTGGTGACGCTGGCGCAACCGGACATCAAGGAAGCGGTGATCGATCTGCCGGACACGCTGGTCGACCAGATCCCCAGCGATGTGGTGTTTCTGGTGGCCGGCCAACTCGATCCGAGCATCAATACCACGGCGGTCATCCGTGAAATCGAACCTCAGGCGCAAAGCGCCACCCGTACCCGCCGCGCGCGTTTGACGCTGGCTGCCACGCCACCCGGGTTCCGCCTCGGCACGGCGATCAGCGTGACCCTCAGCTCAGCGATCAAGCCGCGAATCGAATTGCCCGCGACAGCCTTGCAGGAAGCCGACGGCAAAACCCGGATCTGGGTGATCGACCCGCAAAGCAAAACCGTTGCCCCCCGTGACGTCAGCGTGACCAGCCGCACCGACAGCACCGTGGTGCTGGCCGGCGGGGTCAAGTCCGGCGAGCGTGTGGTCAGCGCCGGCGTCAACAGCCTCAAACCCGGACAAGCCGTGAAACTCGACGAGGACAGTCAATGAAAGGGTCTTTCAATCTCTCCGAATGGGCCCTCAAGCATCAGTCATTCGTCTGGTACCTGATGTTCGTCGCACTGCTGATGGGGGTGTTCTCGTACATCAATCTGGGGCGCGAAGAAGACCCGTCGTTCACCATCAAGACTATGGTGATCCAGACCAAGTGGCCGGGTGCGACCCAGGAAGAAACGCTCAAGCAGGTCACTGACCGCATCGAGAAAAAACTCGAAGAACTCGATTCCCTCGACTATGTGAAAAGCTACACGCGCCCCGGCGAATCGACGGTGTACGTGTACCTGCGCGACACCACCAGCGCCAAGGACATCCCGGAAATCTGGTATCAGGTGCGCAAGAAAATCAACGACATTCGCGGCCAGTTTCCCCAGGGGATTCAGGGGCCGGGATTCAACGACGAGTTCGGTGATGTGTTCGGCTCGGTCTATGCGTTCACGGCTGATGGCCTGACGATGCGGCAACTGCGCGACTATGTGGAGCAGGCTCGGGCCGAGATCCGCAATGTGCCGGGGCTGGGCAAGATCGAGATGGTCGGTCAGCAGGACGAAGTGATCTATCTGAACTTCTCGACCCGCAAACTGGCGGCGCTGGGCATCGACCAGCGTCAGGTGGTGCAAAGCCTGCAATCGCAGAACGCGGTGACGCCGGCCGGGGTCATTGAGGCCGGGCCGGAGCGAATTTCGGTGCGTACCTCGGGTCAGTTCTCCTCGGAGAAGGATCTGGCCGAGGTCAACCTCAAGCTCAATGATCGTTTCTATCGTCTGGCCGATATCGCTGAAATCAGCCGGGGTTACGTCGATCCGGCGACCCCGGAATTCCGCTTCGACGGCAAACCGGCCATCGGCCTGGCAATCGCCATGCAGAAGGGCGGCAACGTTCAGGCATTCGGCAAAGCTTTGCACGCGCGCATCGATCAACTCACCGCCGATTTGCCGGTGGGCGTCGGCGTGCATACCGTTTCCGATCAGGCTGTTGTGGTGGAGGAGGCCGTTGGCGGTTTCACCAGTGCGCTGTTCGAAGCGGTGGTCATCGTGCTGGTGGTGAGTTTCATCAGCCTCGGCGTCCGGGCCGGCCTGGTGGTGGCGTGCTCGATCCCGCTGGTGCTGGCGATGGTGTTTGTGTTCATGGAGTACAGCGGCATCACCATGCAGCGGATTTCCCTCGGTGCGCTGATCATTGCCCTGGGCCTGCTGGTGGATGACGCGATGATCACCGTGGAGATGATGGTCACGCGCCTGGAGATGGGCGAGACCAAGGAGCAGGCGGCGACTTTCGCCTATACCTCCACGGCGTTCCCGATGCTAACCGGTACGCTGGTGACCGTGGCCGGTTTCGTGCCGATCGGTCTGAACGCCAGTTCGGCGGGTGAGTACACCTTTACCTTGTTTGCGGTGATCGCGGTGGCGATGCTGGTGTCGTGGATTGTCGCGGTGCTTTTCGCCCCGGTGATCGGCGTGCACATTCTTAGCACTAATGTGAAACCTCACGAAGCCGAACCGGGGCGCATCGGGCGGGCCTTCAATCATGGTTTGTTGTGGTCGATGCGCAACCGCTGGTGGTGCATTGGCATCACCGTGCTGTGCTTCGTGCTGGCGGTATTTTGCATGCGCTTTGTGCAGAACCAGTTCTTCCCGTCTTCAGATCGCCCGGAAATTCTGGTCGACCTGAACCTGCCGCAAAACGCTTCGATCGATGAAACCCGCAAGGCCGTCGACAAGCTCGAAGCCTCGCTCAAGGGCGACCCGGACATCGTGCGCTGGAGTACTTACATCGGTCAGGGTGCGATCCGTTTCTACCTGCCGCTGGACCAGCAACTGCAGAACCCGTACTACGCGCAACTGGTGATAGTCAGCAAAGACTTCAAGGCCCGCGAAGCCTTGAGCCAGCGCCTGCGTGATCGCCTGCGCAAGGATTTCGTCGGCATCGGCAGCTACGTGCAGGCCCTGGAAATGGGTCCGCCTGTGGGGCGTCCGATCCAGTACCGGGTCAGCGGCAAGGACATCGACCAGGTGCGCAAGCACGCCATCGACCTCGCCACCGAACTGGACAAGAGCCCGCACATCGGCGAGATCATTTACGACTGGAACGAGCCCGGCAAAGTCCTGCGCATCGACATCGCCCAGGACAAGGCGCGTCAGCTCGGATTGTCATCGGAGGACGTGGCCAACCTGATGAACAGCATTGTCAGTGGCTCGCCGCTGACCCAGGTCGACGACGATATCTACCTGATCAACGTGGTCGGGCGGGCGGTGGATTCCGAACGCGGTACGCCGGAAACCCTGCAGAACCTGCAGATCGTCACGCCCAGCGGCACGTCGATTCCGCTGTTGGCCTTCGCCACGGTGCGTTATGAACTGGAGCAGCCGCTGGTCTGGCGTCGCGACCGCTTGCCGACCATCACCATCAAGGCCTCGGTACGCGACGAAATCCAGCCGACTGATCTGGTCAAAGTCCTCAAGCCGACCATCGATGCCTTCGCCGCCAAACTGCCGGTGGGCTACAAGGTCGCTACCGGCGGTACGGTCGAGGAAAGCGGCAAGGCCCAGGGGCCGATTGCCAAGGTGTTGCCGCTGATGCTGTTCCTGATGGCGACCTTCCTGATGATCCAGCTGCACAGCGTGCAGAAGCTGTTTCTGGTGGCCAGTGTCGCGCCGCTCGGGCTGATCGGCGTGGTGCTGGCGCTGGTGCCGACCGGTACGCCGATGGGCTTCGTGGCGATCCTGGGGATTCTGGCGCTGATCGGCATCATCATCCGCAACTCGGTGATCCTCGTGACGCAGATCGAAGAATACGAGCAAAAAGGCTACGCGCCCTGGGATGCGGTGGTGGAAGCGACCGAGCACCGGCGCCGGCCGATACTGCTGACGGCGGCAGCGGCGAGCATGGGCATGATCCCGATCGCCCGGGAAGTGTTCTGGGGGCCGATGGCCTACGCGATGATCGGCGGGATTGTGATCGCGACGTTGCTGACGCTGCTGTTTCTGCCGGCGCTGTATGTGGCCTGGTACAAGATTCGCGAACCGAAGAAAAATTAGATCAAAAGCTTCCCTCACCCTAACCCTCCCGAAATGTCGGACCGCCCGGAGGGAGAGGGGACCGAATGGGGGATGCTCATGTGATACATCGACCTGACCTTGATGTGCCGAATCCATAATCGACACCGCACTTTCAGGTCGATGTATTGCGCAAGACATCTCGGTCGGCTCCCTCTCCCTCCGGGAGAGGGTTGGGGTGAGGGGCGGAGTCGCTGAAACACGTCAGTCTCATATTTTGCGCCAGACACTCGCCAGCCACGGCTGCTGCTCCCGCGGCAGCCCCGCCGGCCGGTAGTAATGCTCAAGTTCCACGAATCCAGCGGCAGTCAGCAACCCGCGCCAGGCTTCCAGATCGTGGTACGAGCCATAACGCGGCCCGTTCCACCCTTCACGGTCATCCCCACGCGGATTGGAGCTGAACAGCACGCCGTCCGGTTTCAATGCCCCGTGCAGTTGCTTCAAGACCCGTGGCAACTCCTGCAACGGCACATGAAACAGCACCGCATTGGCGAAGATGCCGTCGAAGCGTTCCGCCGGCAGATCCAGCTTCAGGAAATCCTGACACCACACTTCACAGCCACTGTCTTCCCGAGCCATCCGAGCGAATTTTTCCGCGCCGTCGAGGCCGACGGCGACGTGACCCAGACGGGTGAATGTCTGCAAATCCCGCCCCGGACCGCAGCCGAAATCGAGGATGAAAAACGGCGCCTCAGCGTGAATGTGCCGCAGCAGGGCATCGATGTTCTGGCTGACATCGTGATCGCGGGTGCCTTCACGAAAATCCTCGGCTACCGAGTTGTAGTGGCCGAGGGTAGTGGCGGTGATCTGCTCAAGGTCGACAGGAGTCTGTTTCATGTTCGGGCTGCGATGGCAATCGGGTTATCGGAATATACGCCATGCGGGACAGGCCTGGGATGCCAGGATCCGCGATCAGGTCTGGGCAGGTGTCATAACTATTTACCGCACGGCGTGTTCGGGCAGCGGTTGAAATAGCGCTAAAGCGATAGACGGCTGTCGCGTTGTCCGCCCGTTTCCAATCGGGAGGGACTCACTTGAAAAACAGGATTCCCCATGGTCACTGGTCGCAAACCCACCGTCACTTCACCGCCCGTTCGCCCAGCGGCGGGCTCAATCCCGAGCCGCGTGCGACCCGGCAGTCCACGCGTGATCGACGAGCCTGCCTTGAAGATTTCGCGGCCTGCATCACCATTCGCCGACAGCCAGCCCGGACTCCCGGTCACTCCAGATGCCATCACGATCAGCCAGTTGCCGCTCGCCGAAAGTGCTTCCATTCGTTCGGTGCTGCTGTCGCTGAAAAATTATTGCCTGAGCCTTTCGGCCCGTTTGCCGGAGGCCGATGTAGAAGGTATCAGGCATTTCAAGGGTCGCCAGTTCGTCGATATCGCTCCGGGCGAAATCGTGCAGGTTCAGCGGGATACCGCAACGGGCGAATACCGGGCGATGCTACCGTCCGAACGGCTTGCTTCAGGACCGACGCTGGTCCTTGATCGGTGGACGATGATCTGGAAGGCCGAGCCAGTATCGATCCTGTCCGGCATCAGTAGCGTCATGAACATCCGAGCGGATTACGACGCTGTCGACGTGAGGCATTCAGCCTCCCCGGACTCAGCGGGGAGGTTCTATGAAGGTCGTGATGACAGGTTCGAGCGGCGGGTCTCCAAAGCCGTGACCATTGTTGCGCGCGGTCTGGGACAGTTTTCCTCACAGCATTCAGCCATTCTGCGCTCGGAGCTGAGAGCGACGCAGCGGATATTCTCCGATGCAAAGGATTGCGTCACGGCGAACTATGTCGAGGCCGCAGGAATACTCCAGAGGTATTTCGGCCAGCATTATGAACTCGTTAGGGAGCGGTTCGCCGATTGCCTGTCGCGGGGCGAAGCGCTGTCAAAGGAGTATCAGGGGCCGTGGGGCCTGGACAAGTTCGTGGCCGTGGAGTCGGACCCGGATCGCAGTGCGTGGATGTACTCGCTCGATTTCCATGGCCGGTTTTTCATCAGCCTGAATTACCTGGAAGCGGGGGACTATGCTTCCGTTCTGGGGCATGAAATGTTGCACACGAACAGGATCAACCGGTTCGTCAGCGTCGGGCCCGGTGCGCTGGATTTCTTTTATCTGGATGCCCAATGGGGAAAAACCCTGGATCGCCCCGTGCCTGTTTACGATATCGCCGAGCAAGGTATTTCCGAAGTCATCATGCAGGGCGGTTTGACCGTGGCGTATCTGGACGGCTTTACAACTGACCATGAGAGTTTCATTGCCGGAGTCGCAAACCTTTTGGGACGGTCGGACACGCTGGACATTCAGATGGCTGTGGATCTGTTCAATGCCAACCCGGCGGTACGGTCTCAAATGGCTTCGAATAATGCCGACAGCATCATTTATGCTGCGAAAAGCCTGCAGGCACTGCATCTGGCGCGAACGGCCGACAGCCAATTGATGAACAGTCTGTTACTGAACTGACCCATTGGCCTGGCCACGCCAGACAACGGGCCGCCCGGCGTTTGTGTGATGGCTCAGCGCTTGTTCAACCCCCGCGCCAGACGGTCGCCGCCCAGTTGAATCAGCGCCACCAGCGCCACCAGCAGCACGATTACGGTCAGCATGATCTGGCTGTCGAAGCGCTGATAGCCGTAGCGATAAGCGATGTCACCCAGGCCGCCGGCGCCAATCGCCCCGGCCATGGCCGACGAGTTGATCATCGTCACCAGGGTGATGGTGAAACCGCCGACAATCCCCGGCAATGCCTCGGGCAACAACACATGCCAGATGATGTGCCAGCGCCGGCAGCCCATGGCTTGCGCGGCTTCGATCAAACCGTGGTCGACTTCGCGCAGGCTCACTTCGGCAATCCGCGCAAAGAACGGCGTGGCCGCAATGGTCAGCGGCACAACGGCCGCCCACACGCCGTAGGTGGTGCCGACGATCAAGCGGGTGAACGGAATCAGTGCC
Source organism: Pseudomonas sp. SDO52101_S400 (assembly GCF_054071635.1). Taxonomy (NCBI): domain Bacteria; kingdom Pseudomonadati; phylum Pseudomonadota; class Gammaproteobacteria; order Pseudomonadales; family Pseudomonadaceae; genus Pseudomonas; species Pseudomonas sp. SDO52101_S400. The sequence continues at coordinate 26,668 of NZ_JBSVWF010000045.1, forward strand.
ACCATCAAAATCAGGAACGGAATCGAACGGAACAGATTCACGAACGCACCCAACGCTCGATTTAGAACCGGCGCTTCGTAGATGCCGCCCTTGTCACTGGTGACCAGAATCACCGCCATCGGAATCCCCGCCAGCAGCGCGATCAACGATGACACGCCAACCATCAGAAACGTGTCGATGAAACCCTGCAGCAAGCGATCAAACCACATAACCCAGCACCTCCGTGCGTTGTGCCCACTGGCCGGCACGCTGACGCAATTGCTCGGCGTTCAGCTTTGATCCTGCGACTGCCAGCAGTAGTTGCCCCAGAGCATGCCCCTGAATCCGTTCCACGCCGCCCTGGAGCAATTTCACCCGGCCACCGAGCGCGGCGAACAGCGCGGCCAGATCCGGTTCATCCTGCTGGCTGCCGGTGAACTGCAAACGCAGCACCACGGCGGCATCGGGCGACGGTTGCGCCTGCAAACGGTTTTGCAATTCTTCGGGCAAGGCGTGTTGCAGCGGTGCGAGCAAGGTCTGGCTGACCTCGTGCAGTGGGTTGCCGAACACTTCCCAGACCGGACCTTGCTCGACGACGCGGCCGTGTTCCAGCACGACGACGCGGTCGCAGATTTCCCGGATCACGGCCATCTCGTGAGTGATCAGCACGATGGTCAAACCAAGGCGTTTGTTGATCTCGCGCAGCAGGCCAAGGATCGACTGGGTGGTTTCGGGATCGAGGGCCGAAGTGGCTTCGTCACACAGCAGAATGTCCGGGTCATGGACCAGTGCGCGGGCAATGCCGACGCGCTGTTTCTGCCCGCCGGAAAGCTGCGCCGGATACGCCTTGTGCTTGGCTTGCAGGCCCACCAGTTCCAGCAGTTCGCGAACCTTTTGCTCCCGTTTCTCCTTCGGAACGCCAGCGACTTTCAGCGGCAGTTCGACGTTCTGCCACACCGTTTTCGCCGACATCAGGTTGAAGTGCTGGAAGATCATGCCGATCCGCCGGCGCAGGGCGACGAGGCGATCCTCGTCGTACTCGCCGATGTCCACCTGATCGATCAGCACCCGGCCCGAGGTCGGTTGTTCGAGACGGTTGATGGTGCGGATCAGCGACGACTTGCCGGCGCCGCTGCGACCGATGATGCCGAACACTTCACCGCGCTGGATCGCCAGATCGATGCCTTGCAGGGCGGCGACCGGGCCTTGTTTGCCGTCGTAGGTTTTACCGAGCCCGACGAAACGCACGTGGGCGCGGTTCAGCTCGGGATGCAGCTCGGTGCGCTGTGCCAGCGCGGGTGGCTCCGGAAGATCCAGTCGCCGTTGGATGGCCGCGGTCATCCTCAGCTTTCCCAACCGGCCTGGTACAGCTTGCCGTGGGCCTTATCCAGCGCGGCGCGTACGGCCGGCGAATGCTGGTAGATGTCGACGAACTTGATCAGGCGCGGGTCGGTCTTGCTCTTTGGCTGGATCACGAACTGGATCACGTATTCCTTGTGGTCGAGGCCGTCGAACAGCAGCGCTGAGCCGGCATCGAAGGTCTTCGCCAGACGAATGTAGGCCGGGTAGCCCTGAACCAGGTCGGCGTCATCGTAGGCGCGTACCAGTTGCACGGCTTCGACCTGGAGGATCTTGATCTTCTTCGGGTTGGCGACGATATCGTCTTCGGTGGCTTTGTAGCCGACGCCCGGTTTCAGAGTGATCAACCCGGCCTTGGCCAACAGTTGCAGACCGCGACCGCTGTTTATCGGGTCGTTGGCGATGGCGACGCTGGCGCCCTCAGGCAGCTCATCGAAGCTTTTGTATTTCTTCGAGTACAGGCCGACGTTGTTGATGATCCCCGGGGCGAACGGCACCAGATCGAAACCGGAGGCAGCCTTGGCGTTTTCCAGGAACGGGATGTGCTGGAAGTAGTTCACGTCGATGTCGCCAGCGGCGAGGCTGACGTTCGGCGCGATCCAGTCGGTGAATTCCACCAGCTCGACTTTCAGACCCTGTTTGCCGGCCTCTTCAACGGCGGCTTCCAGCGGAATCGCGAAGGCGGCGGTGGTGCCGATTTTCAACGGGGCATCGGCGGCGAAAACGGCCGAGCTGAACAGGCCGAAGGCCAGGGCCAGTGCTTTGACTGGGTGGGACAGGATCTTCTTGGTCATGGTGGTTTTCCAGTCAGTGCGAGGAGGTGTGTCGGTAGTGGGCGCCAGTGTGTTGCTGCGGCAAATGCGCATCGCCGTGAAACAGTTTTTCCCGCAGGCTGCCGTTGTCGTACGCAGTCTTGTACGAGCCGCGCCGTTGCAGTTCCGGAATCACCAGGTCGATGAAATCCACATAGCTTTCCGGGGTGACGATGCGGGTCAGGTTGAAGCCGTCGAGACCGGTTTCGGCGATCCACGATTCCAGTTCATCCGCCACTTGCTGCGGCGAGCCGACCACGGTGATGTAGCGCCCGCCCAGAGCGTGCTGGTCGAGCAGTTTGCGCCGGGTCCAGTCGTTGTTCTGCAGATTCTTGGTGGCGGACTGGATCGCGTTGCTCTTCACGTACTGGATCGGTTCATCGATTTCGTACTGGGAAAAATCGATACCGGTGGACGCCGAGAAATGCGCCACGCCCGCTTCGGCGCTGGCGTAGCTCAGGTATTCGGCGTGCTTGGCCCAGGCCGCTTCCTCGGTCTCGCCGACGATCACGTTCAGGCCCATGAACACCTTGATGTCCTCGGGCTTGCGACCCGCTTCGGCGGCGCTGGTGCGGACCTTGTCCACTTGCACCTTGGTCGACGGCTTGTTCTGGCCGCTGATGAATACGCACTCGGCATGACGCCCGGCGAACAGCAGACCGCGATCGGAGCTGCCAGCCTGGAACAGCACCGGCGTGCGCTGTGGTGACGGCTCGCACAGGTGATAACCCTCGACCTGATAGAACTCGCCCTTGTGCTCGACCTTGTGCACCTTGTCTGGCTGCGCATAGATCCGCTGCAGCGGATCGTTGAGCACCGCACCGTTTTCCCAGCTGCCTTCCCAGAGTTTGTAGAGCACTTCGAGGTACTCGTCGGCCTGGTCGTAACGTCGGTCGTGCTCGACCTGTTCGCTCAGGCCCATGGCCTTGGCGGCGCTGTCCAGATAACCGGTGACGATGTTCCAGCCCACCCGCCCACGGCTCAGGTGATCGAGGGTCGACATGCGTCGGGCGAACAGATACGGCGGCTCGTAGGTCAGGTTGGCGGTCAGGCCGAAACCCAGATTTTTCGTCACGGCAGACATGGCCGACACCAGCAACAGCGGGTCGTTGACCGGCAGCTGGATCGACTCTTTCAGGGTGACGTCCACCGAGTTCTGGTAGACGTCGTACACGCCGACGATGTCGGCGATGAACAGTCCGTCGAACAGCCCACGCTCCAGCAGTTGCGCCAGTTCGGTCCAGTATTCGAGGGTCTTGTATCGGGTCGAGGTGTCGCGTGGATGGGTCCACAAACCGTGATTGATGTGGCCGATGCAGTTCATGTTGAACGCATTGAGCAGGATTTTTTTCTTGCTCATCAGATGGTCCCTCGCAGCGGAGGGTTTTCATCGTTGAGGTAGTAATTGCCCACAGCGTGATACTTCCAGCGCACCGGGTCGTGCAGGGTGTGAACCCGGGCATTGCGCCAGTGGCGGTCGAGGCCGTGCTCGCTCAGGGTGGCCTGGCTGCCGGCCAGTTCGAACAGTGTGCTGCCGGCGGCCAGGGAGATTTCGGTGCTGATCGCCCGTGCTTCGGCGACGGCAATCGAGGCCGCTGCAACCGTCTCGGCGTTAGTCTCGGCCTGGGCCGCATCGAGGAATTCGCCGGCACGTTCGAGCAAGGCTTCGGTGGCGTGCAGGCGAATGCTCAGGTGGCCGAAACTCTTGAGGGTCAGCGGATCTTCGGTGGCCTTGTCGTTGCCTGAATCAATCCATGGCCGGGTCTTGCTGCGCACGAAGTGCAACGCATCTTCGTAGGCGGCGCGGGCGATGCCGGTGTCGATGGCGGCGTGAAGAATCTGCGCCAGCGGGCCGACGGTGGTCGGACGTTCGAAAGCGCTCTGAAACGGAATGACGTCTTCAGCGGCGACATACACGTCTTCGAACACCACCGAACCGCTGCCGGTAGTGCGCTGGCCGAAGCCGCTCCAGTCGTCGATTACGTTTAGGCCCTTGCTGTCGCGGGGGACGAAGGCCAGTTGCTGCACGCCGTTTTCATCGACTACGGACGTTGGAATCCGTTGGGCGTAGATAGCACCGGTCGCATAGAACTTGCGGCCGTTGATGCGATAGCCGCTGCCGTCGCGTTCGAGGCTGGTGACACGGTCATGGGCGGTCCTGGTGCCCAGTTCCGCCAGGGCGTTGCCGAAGCGCTGACCGGCGAGGACTTCGGCGTATAGCCGTTGTTTCTGCTCGTGGCTGCCGTTCACCCGGAGCACTTCGAGGGCATAGAAATGGTTCTGTGGAATCTGCCCGAGCGAGCCATCGGCCCGGGCGATCAGGGCGATGACTTTGGCCAGGGTCACGTTGGACACGCCGGCACCGCCGTACTCCTTGGGCACGCTGATGCCCCACAGACCGGAGCGGGAAAACACGTCGAGTTCCGGCAGCGGCAGGCGGCGTTCGCGGTCGCGCAGGTTGCTGTCGCGCTGGAAGTCTTCGGCCAGGTCGCTGGCGACGATCAGGGCTTGCTCGTCGCTGGTGATGACCGCGACAGGATGGGAAAGAGTCATGTGTTTCTCCAGAGATCTGGTCAAAAGTGTTCTGGTCGTCAGATCCAGGAATGGCGAGCCGGAAGTTTTCCGTTCAGGCGGTAGGCGCCGACCGCGTGGTACTTCCAGCGCACCGGGTCGTGCAGCGTGTGCACCCGGGCGTTGCGCCAGTGACGGTCGAGATTGAATTCGGCGAGGGTGGCGCGGCTGCCGGCCAGTTCGAAGAGCTTTTCGCTGGCCAGCAGCGAGATCTCGGTGGTCAGCACCTTGGCTTCGGCCACGGCTATCGACGCGCGGGCAGCGGACTCGGCGGTGAGTGGCGCGGCGTGCACCTGATCCAGCACTTGCCCGGCCTTGCGCAGCAGCGCTTCGGCGGCGTGCAGTTCGATTTTCAGCTTGCCGATGTCGGCGATGACGTAGAGGTCATCACTGGCCCGCTCGACGTTGGCGTCGATCCACGGCCGGGCGCGGGTCTTGACGAATTCGATGGCGTCATCGATGGCGCCACGGGCGATGCCGGCGTCGATCGCCGCTTGAATCAGCTGTGACACCGCGCCCTGGGTATTGGGCTTTTCGTTGATCTTCCAGTTGTCCACCACAAGACCGGCGTCGACCCGCACGTTGTGCAGCAGGATCGTGCCGCTGGCGGTGGTGCGCTGGCCGAAACCCGACCAGTCATCGACGATGCGCAGGCCTGGCGTGCCACGACGGACGAAGGCCAAGACTTGCCTGCCGTCATCGTTGAGTGCCTTGACCGCCACCCAGTGGGCGAAGAGGGCGCCGGTGGAATAGAACTTCTGGCCGTTGATCACGTAGTCATCGCCATCGGCGGTGATGCGCGCTTTCAGCTCCAGAGTGTCCTTGGTGCCGCGCTCAGGCCCGGCGTTACCGATGCGCCAGCCTTCGAGCACGCTCTGCAACAGCTGCTTTTTCTGCTCTTCGGTGGCGCTGCCGAGGATCAGGTTGATGATGCCGAACTGGTTCTGCGGGATTTGCCCCAGCGCCGGGTCGGCCGCGGAAATGATCGCGAACACTTCGGCCAGAGTGACGAAGGAAACCTGCGGCCCGCCGTACTCGCGCGGGATGGCGATGCTGCCCAAACCGCTGCGGGTGAACTGTTCGATTTCCGACCACGGGAGCTTGCGCTGGCGGTCGCGTTTGGCAGCCTGCACGCGGGCTACTTGCGCCAGCTCGTGGGCGGCCTTGATGGCTTGAGCGTCGTTGCGCAGCACTTGTGCAGGCAACAACAACGGGGCGATGTCCAGGTCACTCTGGACGTTTGCGTCTGCCAGACTGGACATCAGTGCCGCTCCTTGGCTGCACGCAATGCCCTGGCGATTTGCACTGGGGTGATTGTGTTCCGGACCATGCTACCTACCTCACATCTCATGAAAAACGCCGCAAAAGCGCGGCGAACGAAAGAATGTCCGGTGGTCCGGTTCATATACCCTAAGCGTGTATAAAAATTAAATAAACTAACTTTTAGGAATATGTATAGAAGATCAAAAGCTCACTTGGCTTTACGCTTCGCGGCCATGGGAATCTGCTTCAAGGGCACTTTCAGATAAGGATTCACGCTACCGATTTTCAGCGTCCGTGACGGCGCCCAGCGCGAGTTGTTGCCGACCCGGTCGATGATGCAATAGGTCACATCCAGCCGCAGGTCTTCGCCGGCTTCGACGATGATTGCCGGAGGCACCCAGACCTGAATGCCGTGGCCGACATCGGCCTGAGCGACACGAGGCAGATCCATCCGTACGTCGCCCCAGCGCAGGGTGATTTCGTCACCTTCGGCCATGTTCAGGTAAGGCTCGATGGTCAGAGGCACGCCGCGCTTGATCTGGTTCGGGTTGACCCCGCGTCGGCGAATGACCTCGGGAAGGCTGATCGGCAGCAGGTACTGGTTCTCCTCCCCACAGCCTGCCGTAAATTGCCCGCCCGGGCAGTCGAGCTTGACCTGGAACTGCGCGCTCGCCGACAGCGCCGGGTTTCTTCCGACCTGCATCACCCGGTAATGCACATGCGGCAAACCGCTGATGATGAAACTTTCCGGTACTCGCAGGCTGACCGTGTTTCCGACATCCCCGGCCTCCAACACGCGGGAAGCAACGTAGTAGCCATCCCAGAACAGCTCGATCAGGTCGCCGTTGTCCATGCCGTGCCAAGGCCCGATATCGACCGACAGGTCCGTGGCCGCCATAAGGTTGATACCGGAGCCGTGAGCTTTTTCCAGGGTCGGTGGTGCCAGTAGCGGGGTGTTTGAAATGCAGGTCATCGGTTTCTCTCCTTGAAGCCTTGCAGCGAAGTCCGTTATTGAAAGAACGAATGGCGTGAATTAACCGGCAATAAAACTTCGGAGTTTCGTACAGGTTTTAAAGTGTCTTGTTGAACTAGCGTGCGCCGGTTGGTGACTAGATAAGAGTTCGCCGGAAGAGGTGTCAAGCAAGTGGATTAGTTAATCCGTGAATTACCGATTAATCAGAAGTTTCCTACATCGAAGGGACCGTTGGCCTAGGTTGCGCAGGGAAAAAAGCCACGGATTGCTGCGGTTTTTAGCTTGTTTCGCTGTGTGTTCTATCGAAGCGAACAATCAAGGCGCGGCGAATTTTACGCGCAGGGAACATGTTGCAGGACATATATATGTACTGCATTTTAAAGGATTTGATTGTTTATGTTTGAGGGAGTGTACTTGGGGGCACTACTTCCATCCGTGGAAGTGAGTGGTTGCACTTGTGAAGTTGTCAGCCGTTGTTGCGGAACTTGCTGAGAAACTGTCGTGTGCGTTCTTCTTTCGGATTGGCAAACAGCGCTTTGGCTTCGCCTTGTTCGACGATCACGCCCTTATCGAAAAACACCACGCGGTTGGCCACGTCACGGGCAAATGCCATTTCGTGGGTAACGATAACCATGGTGCGTTTTTCTTCGGCCAGACCGCGAATGGTCGCCAGTACTTCGCCCACCAGTTCCGGGTCGAGGGCCGACGTCGGCTCGTCGAACAGGATTACTTCCGGCTCCATCGCCAGCGCCCGGGCAATCGCCACACGCTGTTGCTGGCCACCGGACAGGCGCCGTGGGTAGGCGTCTTCCTTGCCCGCCAGGCCGACCTTGGCCAGCAGCTTCTTGCCCAGGGCAATGGCTTGCTCGCGTGGCATCTTCTTGACCACGATCGGGCCTTCGATGACGTTTTCCAGGGCGGTGCGGTGGGGGAACAGGTTGAAGTTCTGGAACACGAAGCCCACGTGCTGGCGCAGATTGCGCACCAGGCTTTGCTGCTGGTTCAGCGGGCGGCTGGTATCGATCTCGATATCGCCGACCTTGATCCGGCCGCTGGTGGGTTGTTCGAGGAAGTTCAGGCAGCGCAGGAACGTAGTCTTGCCCGAGCCGCTGGGGCCGATGATTGCCACGACCTCGCCTTCTTTCACTTCAAGATCGATGCCGTTCAGCACGACTTGACCCTTGAACTGCTTCGTCAGTTTTTCCACGACAATCATGGGGTCAGGACTCCTGGTCGTGCCGATTGACCCGCTCTTCCAACTTGTTCTGGAAGTGCGACAGCACAGTGGCCAGAATCCAGTAGATCAGCGCGGCGGCAAGATACATGGTGAAGACTTCGAAAGTCCGGGCGGTAATCAGTTGCGCCTGACGGAACAGCTCCGGCACCTGGATGGTGGCAGCCAGTGCGGTGTCCTTGACCAGTGAAATGAAACTGTTGCCCAGCGGCGGCAACGCCGTGCGCATCGCTTGCGGCAGGATGGCCCGGCGCAGGGTCTGCGCGCGGGTCATGCCAATGCTCGCAGCCGCTTCCCACTGACCGCGTTCGATCGAACCGATCGCGGACCGCAGGATTTCACAGGCGTAAGCGGCCATGTTCAGCGAGAAGCCGATCAGGGCCGCCGGCAGCGGGTCGAGTTCCAGACCCATTTGCGGCAAGCCGTAATAGATCACGAACAGTTGCACCAGCAACGGCGTGCCGCGAAAGAACGACACGTAGATGCGGGCCAGCCAGCTGACCGATTTGAAACGCGACAGGCGCATCAGCGCCAGGCCAAAGCCCAGCAGCAGGCCGAAAAACATGCCGCCGAGGCTGAGGACTACCGTGTAGTACGCGCCCTTGAGCAGAAAGGGCGCGGAGTCCAGTGCGAGTTGGAAAGCTGCTTCCATTATTTAGTGACGTCAGCTTGGAAGTACTTTTCCGAGATCTTGGCCAGGGTCCCGTCGGCACGCAGCTCGTCGAGGGCCTTGTTCAAGGCCGCCAGCAGTTCAGGCTCGCCTTTGCGCAGGGCGATACCGGATTCCTGACGGGAGAACGCCTGACCGGCCGCTACGGTTTTCGGTGCTTTCTTGGCGTATTCAAGCGCGGCCAGACGGTCGATCAGAATCGCGTCGGTGCGGCCGTTGTTCAGGTCGGCGAACTTGGTCGGATCATCGTCGTAGGTGCGAACGTCGGCACCCGGTACGTTGGCGCGAACCCACTGCTCGTAGTTGGTGCCCAGGCCCACGCCGACTTTCTTGCCGGACAGGTCAGCAGCGGACTTGATGTTCAGCGCAGCTTCCTTGTCCTTCAGCACCAGCGCCTGAATCCCGGAGATGGTGTACGGCTCGGAGAAGTCATACTTCTTCTTGCGCTCGTCGGAGATGGTCACTTGGTTGACTACAACGTCCAGACGCTTGGATTCCAGCGCGGCGAGGATGCCATCCCACTTGGTTGGCTGAATCTTGGCTTTGACGCCGAGCTTCTTGGCCAGGGCTTCGGACAGTTCGACTTCGAAGCCCGACAGTTTGCCGTCGGCATCGACGAAGCTGAACGGTGGATAAGTGCCTTCCAGGCCGACGTTGATAACGCCTTTGTCCTTGATCTGTTGCAGTTGCTCACCGGCAACGGCGCTGCTGATCAGACCGGCGCTCAATGCCAGGCCCAGTGAACCTACCAGCAGATTTCGACGTAGTGCGGAAAGAATCATGACAAGCCCCTGTGTTTTCTTATGGAAGACGCTTAAGGAAAGTTGGCGAATCCGGGAGTTGAACGACAGCGCTATCCTGCCTTAAAGCAGCTTATGCGTCTCCCGCGAAATTCGCCTGCGGCGAGACTATAAGACTGTTCTTTTAGAATGGAAAATAATGAATTTTATATTTGTTATGCATTTAGTGAATATGAATTCGCGCCGACGCTGAGCGTTCCCACGCAGGCCGTGGGAACGCGCTCAGGCCTAGAGAAAATCCTTGTAGGCAAACAACGCCGGGGCTCCGCCGGTGTGCAGGAAAATGATCGGGCCGTCGTCGAAACGCCCGCGACCGATGCCGTCGAGCAACCCGGCCATGGCCTTGCCGGTGTAGACCGGATCGAGCAGCACGGCTTCCTGACTCGCCATCAGCTTCACCGCCGCCAGTGTCCCGGCATTCGGTTCACCGTAACGCGGGCCGAAGTATTCGTCCCACAACTCGACCTTGAAACTCTCGGGCAACGCCACACCCAGCAGGTCGGCGGTGCGTTCGGCCAGGCCCTGGACTTTCGGGCGCTGATCTTCTTCGCTGCGCGATACTGTCACGCCGATCACCGGCAGCTGCGGCAGGGCTTCGCTCAAGGCCAGTGCCAGACCGCTGTGAGTGCCGGCGCTGCCCGAGGCCAAAACGACGGCGGAGAATTGCAGGCCGGTGTCCTTGATCTGTTCCGCCAGCTCCAGGCCGGCGCGCACGTAACCCAGTGCGCCCAGGGCGTTGGAACCACCGATCGGCACCAGATATGGCTTCTTGCCGTTGCTGCGCAGGCGCACGGCGAGCGCGGCAAGTTGTTCGTCGGCGTTGTCGAGGTTGTCGACCAGCTCGACCCTGGTGTCGAACAGGTCCAGCAGCAGGCGGTTGCCATTACCGGTGTAGTTGCTGTCGTCGGTACCCAGCGGATTTTCCAGCAGCGCCACGCAGCCCAGGCCCAGCTTCGCGGCCAGCGCGGCGGTCTGGCGAACGTGGTTCGATTGCAGTGCGCCGGCAGTGATCAGGGTGTCGGCGCCTTGGGCGAGGGCATCGGCGGCGAGGTATTCGAGCTTGCGCAGCTTGTTGCCGCCCATGGCCAGCGGCGTCAGGTCATCGCGCTTGATGTAGATGTCGCGGCCGAGCCAGGTGGACAGGCGCTCGAGTTTTTCCAGTGGGGTCGGTTGGCCGAGCAGGTCGAGGCGGTTAAAGCGGTCCAGCTGTTGTTTGATCATGAGTCCGTACTGATGCAAGGAGATGTCAGGACTATAGGCACGCCGATTTAGCGGGGCAACCGTGAATCGCTTATAGCCAAATGTGCTTAGTCCAGCACTATCGGTTCTTAATTCGCTTCCGGGGCGTTGCCGTAAAGTAGTGGCCGTTGACGCGGCCAGACAGTCCGGCCGCCCGTGAGGAGTCTTTACCGTGAGCGAGCGTTCCAGCCATTGGCAATTGCAGACCATCGTCAGCCAACTGCGTACCGCGCGGGATCAGTGGCGGGCACAAAATGGCCGTGCTTCCGGCGAGCAGGGCGGGCGCGAGTTGCCGTCCCGTGATGCGATGGCGCAGATTCTCGAAGCCTTGTGCGGCGCGTTGTTCCCGATGCGTCTGGGGCCGGTGGATCTGCGTGAAGAGAGCGAGGATTTTTACGTCGGGCACACCCTCGATGTTGCGTTGAACGCGTTACTGGCCCAGGCGCGACTCGAACTGCGTTACGTCGCCCGCCACAGCGCCCGGGATGACAGCGAAGTCGAGGCGCAGGCGATCAGGATCATTCAGGATTTCGCGCTGGCGCTGCCAGGCCTGCGCAGCCTGCTCGACACCGATGTGCTGGCCGCGTATCACGGCGACCCGGCGGCGCGCAGCGTCGATGAAGTGCTGCTGTGCTATCCGGGGATTCTGGCGGTGATTCACCATCGTCTGGCCCACCATTTGTATCGCGCGGGTCTGCCGCTGCTGGCGCGGATCAGTTCGGAAATCGCCCACTCGGCGACCGGCATCGATATTCACCCCGGTGCGCAGATCGGCCGCAGTTTCTTCATCGACCACGGGACCGGCGTGGTGATCGGCGAGACCGCGATCATTGGCGAGCGCGTCAGGATCTATCAGGCGGTGACCCTCGGCGCCAAACGCTTCCCGGCGGACGAGGACGGCCAGTTGCAGAAGGGCCATCCGCGGCACCCGATTGTCGAGGACGACGTGGTGATTTACGCCGGCGCGACGATTCTCGGGCGGATCACCATCGGCAAGGGTTCGACCATCGGCGGCAACGTGTGGCTGACCCGCAGCGTGCCGGCCGGGTGCAACCTGACCCAGGCCAATCTGCAGCATGATGACGGGACTCAAAAGTAATGCACTAAAGGGCTACCCCTCACCCCAGCCCTCCCGAAACGTCGGACCGCCCCGAGGGAGAGGGAGCCGACCGAGGTGTCTTGCGATGTACATCGACCTGAAAAAACCAGTCGATTATGGATTCGGTAAAGCTGGATCAGGTCGGCGTAACTCTCAAGCATCCCCCAATTAGTCCCCTCTCCCCCCGGGAGAGGGTTAGGGTGAGGGGGCTTTTGCTTTTACTGTGAACGATTTGCCTCAAACCCACGTCATACCCCTCCCTGAGCTAGCGTACGAAAGTGACCGCTGAGCCCTGCGATTAGTCCTTAGCGTGCTATCCATGTTTAACTTGAACGTTCATTCAAGTTAAACCGGCGGTTCGCTGCCCGCTCACAACAGGAGGCTTGCCTTTGCTGAGTCCGATTATTTCAGCCATTTCCCAACCCCTTGAGGTGCACCATTCATGAGTGCATCGTCCACCCCCGCCAGCGGTCTGGTACGCATGAATCCGCCGGTGTTCTGGTTCGCCGCGACGGTGATTCTGCTGTTCGGCCTGACGGTCATCGCCATGCCGGAACAGGCCGGCGCCTGGCTCCTTGAAGCGCAAAACTGGGCGGCCAATACGGTCGGCTGGTACTACATGCTCGCGATGACCCTGTATCTGGTCTTCGTGGTGGTCACCGCGTTATCGGGCTACGGCAAGATCAAACTCGGTGCCGACCACGACGAACCCGAATTCAGTTACCTGTCCTGGGCCGGCATGCTGTTCGCCGCCGGGATCAGCATCACGCTGTTTTTCTTCTGCGTATCCGAACCGCTGACCCACATGCTCCAGCCGCCGCAAGGCGAGGCCGGCACGGCGGATGCGGCGCGTCAGGCGATGCAGATTCTGTTTCTGCACTGGGGCCTGCATGGCTGGGGCGTGTTCGCCTTTGTCGGCATGGCGCTGGCTTATTTCGCCTACCGACACAACCTGCCGCTGGCCCTGCGTTCGGCGCTGTACCCGCTGATCGGCAAACGCATCAACGGCCCCATCGGCTACGCGGTCGACGGCTTCGGCATCATCGCCACGGTGTTCGGCCTCGGTGCGGACATGGGCTTCGGCGTACTCCATCTCAACTCCGGTCTGGACTACCTGTTCGGCATCGCCCACACCCAGTGGATTCAGGTCGGCCTGATCACGCTGATGATGGGCGCGGCGATCATCGTCGCCGTCTCGGGAGTGGATAAAGGCGTGCGGGTCATGTCCGACATCAACATGTTGCTGGCCTGTGCGCTGCTGCTGTTCGTGTTGTTCGCCGGCCCCACCCAGCATTTGCTCAACACCCTGATCCAGAACCTCGGTGATTACCTCGGCGCGTTACCGATGAAGAGTTTCGACCTTTACGCCTATGACAAACCGAGCGACTGGCTCGGTGGCTGGACGGTGTTCTACTGGGCCTGGTGGATCGCATGGTCGCCGTTTGTGGGCCTGTTCATCGCACGGATTTCCCGTGGCCGGACCATCCGCGAATTCGTCTTCGGCGTGCTGCTGATTCCGCTCGGTTTCACCCTGGCGTGGATGTCGATCTTCGGCAACAGCGCCATCGATCAGGTGCTCAACCACGGCATGTCGGCACTGGGCATGTCGGCCCTCGACAACCCGTCGATGACCCTTTACCTGCTGCTGGAAACCTACCCGTGGAGCAAAACCGTCATCGCGGTGACGGTGTTCATCAGCTTCGTGTTCTTCGTCACCTCCGCCGACTCCGGCACGGTGGTGCTCTCGACCCTGTCGGCCAAGGGCGGCAATCCGGATGAAGACGGGCCGAAATGGCTACGGGTGTTCTGGGGGGCGATGACTGCACTGGTCACCAGTGCGCTGCTGTTCTCCGGCAGCATCGATGCACTGAAGTCGGCGGTGGTGCTGACGTCGTTGCCGTTCTCGCTGATTCTGCTGCTGATGATGTGGGGCCTGCACAAGGCGTTCTATCTGGAGTCGCAGAAGCAGATCGCGCAACTTCATTCGCTGGCGCCGGTCTCCGGTTCACGGCGTGGCAAGGGTGGTTGGCGACAGCGCCTGAGTCAGGCCGTGCACTTCCCGTCGCGGGACGAGGTGTACCGCTTCATGGACACCACGGTGAAACCGGCCATCGAAGAAGTGACGGCGGTGTTCGTCGAGAAGGGGCTGAATGTTGTTACGCAACCCGATCCGGCCCACGACAGCGTCAGCCTGGAAATCGGTCATGGCGAGCTGCACCCGTTCATCTATCAGGTGCAGATGCGTGGTTACTTCACGCCGTCGTTCGCCCGTGGCGGCATGGGTTCCAAGCAGCTCAACAATCGTCGCTACTACCGCGCCGAGGTGCACCTGAGCGAGGGCAGTCAGGACTACGATCTGGTCGGTTACACCAAGGAGCAGATCATCAACGACATCCTCGACCAGTACGAACGGCACATGCAGTTCCTGCATCTGGTGCGTTGATCGGGGCAGGGCGCCGGGACGGTTTCAGGTCTCGGCGCTCAGCACCATGAACAACACCATCGCCGCGATCGGCACCCCGAACACGGCGCTGCCAATCGCAATCTCCGACCCCAGCGGCTGCCCCGCGTGCACCACGCCGACCGCGCCATTGATCACCGTCAATGCCAGCCACAACGTCGCGAAACCATAAGCCAGCGTCTGCCGACTGAAGCCGATGCGCTCGCCGATGTAGAACATCAGCGCCAGCAGGATCAGGCCGAAGAAGATGATGATTGCGGTGTGCATGGTCGGGATCTGCCTGTGGATGGGAGTCGTCCTGATTTTGCTCATGTTGAGCATAGGTCAGCTGTCGGGCTCATGCTGATCGACACATTTCGCCACGTATACATCTGTTTATGAGAGCTGTGTGCCAGGGCGCGTCCACCGCCGATCTGGCGATTAAACACGCGCCTGTCCACTAGGCTAATATTTCTCCAAGTGTGTATGGTGTGTATTGATGAAGAAGGACAGCTCTTAAAGTACGCAGCTCTTGCTGTCGAACAGGGCGAAGGAAATGCGTAGTCGGGAAATGATCAGGATGATCGAGGAGGATGGATGGTATCTGGTCGCCGTCAAAGGCAGTCACCACCAATACAAACATCCGGGCAAGCCAGGGAGGGTGACGATCAAGCATCCGGATTCAGATCTCCCCAAGGGAACGATCAACAGCATCTTGAAACAGGCGGGTTTGAAATGAAGCCCGTCATTGGAAACGAAAGTCCCTTAATGGACATGTCAGAGGAAGGATTCACTTACATGAAATTCCCGGTCGTTCTGCACAAGGATGCCGACTCAGACTACGGAGTGATTATCCCGGATGTGCCCGGGTGCTTCTCCGCAGGCACTACGGTAGCCGAAGCATTTGACAACACTCAGGAGGCACTGGCCTTGCACTATGAGGGACTGGTCGCTGATGGCGCACCGTTGCCTCGGGTTCAGGACATTGATGCCCATCTCGAGAATCCGGATTACGCCGGCGGTATTTGGGGTGTGGTCGAGTTTGATATCACTCCCTATTTCGGCAAGTCGGTGCGCTTCAACGCGACGCTGCCGGAGCAGTTGCTGGAGCGTATTGATCAGACGGTTCGGCGTGACCAACGCTACAGTTCTCGCTCCGGATTCCTGGCGGCTGCGGCCTTGCGCGAATTGTCGGCTTAGAGCCGACTTACAGGATTTTGGGTCAGGTGCTTTCCCGCTCGATGACTTGGCATTGCAGCAGATTCAGCCGCTGCACCTCATCGCTCGGCAACACGCCCAGACTCTCCAGCACCCGCGTCGCCGCCAGTACGCCTATCTCCAGCGCCGGCGGTTTGATGGTGCTCAGGCTCGGCAGTAGCATCTCGGCAAACGGGTAGTCGCCGAAGCCGAGGACGGCGCAGTCTTCGGGGATCTTGAGGCCGGCGCGTTGCCCGGCGAGCAGGCCGCCGGCGGCGAGGTTGTCGTTGGCGAAGATGATCGCATCCGGGCGCGGCGAAGCGTTCATCAGCACTTCCATCGCTTGCTTGCCGGCCTCGAACGGGGCGCGATCGGCATCCGGTGCGAATACCCACGGTTCCAGGCCCAACTCACGCACGGTCGCGGCGTAACCGTCGCGGCGCTCCAGTGCGCTGAAGTCGCCGGGTGCGCTGTTCTGCACGAAGGCGATCCGTCGATAGCCTTTGCCGTGCAGATAACGAGCGGCGCTGACGCCCACCTCGAAGTGCGAAAAACCGATCTGCATCGGCTCGCGATCCGGTTGGTAATCCCAGGTTTCGATCACCGGAATATCCGCCTCGGCGAGCATCTTTTCCGTGCCCGCGCTGTGGAAGTGACTGGTGACCACCAGCGCCGCCGGCGACCAGCCGAGGAAGGCCCGCACCGCGTTTTCTTCCTGTTCGGCGCTGAAGTAACTCGAGGCCAGCAGCAACTGATAACCGTGACGGCTGAGGGTGTCGCTGAAGCCTTGAATGGTGTTGGCGAAGATCGGCCCGGAGATGTTCGGGATCACCATGCCGACGATTTTTCCCCGCGCCGAAGCAAGTCCGCCGGCCACCAGATTCGGCACATAACCCAACTCGGCGACCACCGCCGCGATCCGTTCGCGGCGTTCGGGCGATACCTGTTCCGGCTGGTTGAAGTAGCGCGACACGGTGATCGCCGAAACTCCGGCCTGGCGCGCCACCGCGTTAAGGGTCACGCGACCGGCGCCACGGCGTTTGCGGGGCTTTTCTTCGCTCAAGGCTCGATCCTTCTTAAAAACCAAAACGCATATAAAAGTAATTTTTCAGTATTGGACGGTCTATGTGCGGCTTGCCAATACTGGCGATGTTAGCGCTAACAAAGCGCGTTGTCTGCTACTCGCTCGAGCGAATGCCCAAGACACCGAGACAGGCGCTGTCGTCGCAGAACGGCAGCGGTTCAGGGCAACTTTTCGAGCGGGCAAACATGCACAACATTCCTGGGGCGACACACAAACTGGCGCAATCGATCCGCACTGCGGGCTGGCTACTCACCGGGCTGGCCGCGCTGCCGCTGCCGGCCGCGTTTGCCGCCGACAGCACCGATCAGGAGCCGACTCTCAAATCCGTCACGGTCACCGCCACCCGCCGCGAAGAGTCGCTGCAAAAGGTGCCGGTGGCGGTGTCGGTAATCGACGGCGAACAACTGGAGCGCGACAACCGCAACAGCGTGGCGAGCATCGTCCAGCAAGTGCCGTCGCTGAATTTCCGCACCGGCGCGTCGAACAAGGACACCTCGTTGTTCGTGCGTGGCGTGGGCACGATTTCCACTTCGCCGGGCGTCGAGCCGACGGTGGCTACAGTGATCGACGGCGTGGTCTACGCCCGTCCTGGCCAGTCGACTCTGGATCTGCTGGATCTGGAGCGCGTCGAAGTCTTGCGCGGTCCCCAAGGCACGTTGTTCGGCAAGAACGCCTCGGCCGGCGTGTTGAATATCACCAGCAAGGCGCCGACCGCCGAGACCCACGGTTACATCGATCAGTCGTACTACAGCGGCAATGAAAGCCGCACCCGTTTCGGCATCGGCGGCAGCCTGATTCCGGATACGCTCAAGGGCTCGATCAGCACCTTGTTCGGCAGCTATGACGGCAACGTGGACAACAAGCACAACGGTCAGGAGGTCAATGGCTACAACCATCGCGGCGTGCGCGGCAAACTGGAATTCACCCCGAACGACGACGTCACCTTCACGCTGATCGCCGACTACATGCAGTCCCACGATGACGGTCCGAACGGCGTCGTGAGCAAGGCACTGCCCCCGACCTTTGCCAATGCGCTGAGCCCGGTCAGCGCGACCAGCCATAACCGCGACATCAACACCGACACCCGCACCCACGTCGAGGACACCAACAAAGGTTTGTCCGGCCAGCTCGACTGGCAATTGGGCGATTACACCCTGACCTCGATTACCGCGTGGCGCGGCTGGGACAACACCCAGTATCAGGACGGCGACCGCCTCGGCACGGTGACGGCAGCATTCCCCGGCACGGCGGACAAGGGCGATCTGGCGTTCGACCAGTACTCGCAGGAGCTGCGTCTGGCTTCGCCGAAAGGCGAGTTCCTCGAATACGTCGGCGGCCTGTTCTACATGCACGGCAAGGATGACGAGACGTATCAACGCACGCTGACTACGACCACGCGGACTGATCGCGGCGTCGCCGATTACAGCACCACCAGCGACAGCTACGCGGTGTTCGGCGAAAGCACGCTGAATTTCACCTCGGACTTCCGTGGCATTGCCGGCCTGCGCTACACCCACGACGATCTGGAATACGATCACCGTCGCGTTTCCACATCAGCCACGACGGTCAGCGGCATTCAACCGGCGACCAGCAGCTCCGGCTCGGTTGATGAAGACGGCTGGTCCGGTCGGCTCGGTTTGCAGTACGACCTGAGCGATACCGTCACCACTTACCTGACTTATTCGCGTGGCTACAAAGGCCCGGCCTACAACGTGTTCTTCAACATGCAGCCACGCGACACCGAAGCACTGAAACCGGAAACCTCCAACACCTGGGAGGCGGGGATCAAAGCCTCGTCCTGGAACAATCGCCTGACCACCAACCTCGCGGTTTTCCACAGCGACTACGACAACTACCAGGCGAACTTTTTCGACACCGTCGCCGGACAAGTGGTGACGCGTCTGATCAACGCCGGCAGCGTCAGCACCGAGGGCGTGGAACTCGACTACGCCTTGCAGGCGACCCAGCAACTGAAGCTCTCCGGTGCGCTGGCCTACACCCGCGCCCGCATCGACCAGTTCGCCTGCCCGGCGGGCGCGGCGGCGTCGTGCAACGTCAACGGCAAACCGCTGCCGTTCAGCCCGGACTGGAAAAGCTACGTGCGTGCCGACTACACCATCCCGCTGGAAAACGGTCTGGATATCGAACTCGGCACCGACTACAGCTGGCAGAGCGAAGTGCAGTACGACATCAGCCAGAACGCCGACACCAAGCAGGGCGCCTACGGCCTCTGGAACGCCAGCGTCGC
This sequence comes from Pseudomonas sp. SDO52101_S400, assembly GCF_054071635.1. Lineage (NCBI taxonomy): Bacteria > Pseudomonadati > Pseudomonadota > Gammaproteobacteria > Pseudomonadales > Pseudomonadaceae > Pseudomonas > Pseudomonas sp. SDO52101_S400. The sequence continues at coordinate 45,636 of NZ_JBSVWF010000045.1, forward strand.
CCTGGCCGACTACACCAACGGCTGGCGCGTGGCGTTGCTCGGCAAAAACCTTGGCGACAAGTCCTATTCGCCGTTGCTCGCCAGCGGTGGCAACTACATCTACCGCGCCGTGCCTCGCGATGACGAACGCTACTTCGGCGTGCAACTGCGCAAGGACTTCTGAGATGAGCAGACAGTTGAAACTCGGTGCGTTCCTCATGGCGACCGGGCACCACGTCGCCGCGTGGCGCCATCCGGACGTACCGGCCAATGCCGGGCTGGATTTCGCCCATTACAAACGCCTGGCGCAGATTGCCGAGGCAGCGAAGTTCGACACCTTGTTCGTCGCCGACAGCGTCGCTGCGCCGCCCCAGGACATCGCCAGCCGCATGGCCCGTTCGGATCACTTCGAACCGCTGACCTTACTCTCGGCCTTGAGCGCGGTGACCGAGCACATCGGCCTGATCGCCACCGCCACCACCAGCTACAACGAGCCGTACCACGTGGCGCGTAAATTCGCTTCGCTCGATCACCTCTCGGGCGGGCGAGCGGGGTGGAATCTGGTGACCTCGGACAACGCCGCCGAAGCGCAGAATTTCGGTCGCGACGAACACATCGGCCATGCCGAACGCTACAGTCGCGCCCGGGAGTTTCATCAGGTGGTGACCGGGCTCTGGGACAGTTGGCAGGACGACGCTTTCCTCCGCGACAAGGCCAGCGGCAGGTATTACGACCCGGAAAAACTGCACGTGCTGAATCACGTCGGCGAGCACTTCCGGGTCAAAGGCCCGCTGAATGTCGCGCGTTCGCCCCAGGGACAACCGGTGATCGTGCAGGCCGGGTCGTCGGAAACCGGGCGTGAACTGGCGGCGCAGACGGCCGAAGTGGTGTTCACCGCGCAGACCTCGCTGGCCAGCGCCCAGGCGTTTTACGCCGACCTCAAGGGGCGCTTGCCGAAGTACGGACGCAGCGCCGATTCGCTGAAAATCATGCCCGGCGTGTTTGTCGTGGTCGGGCAGACGGAAGCTGAAGCACAGGAAAAATGTGAAACGTTTCAGCAATTGGTCGAACCCGAGGTTGGCGTCGCCCTGCTTGGGCGTATGCTGGGTAACTTCGACCTGTCGAAGTACCCGCTGGACGGGCCGCTGCCGGAATTACCGCTGACTGAAAATGGCCAGCAGAGCCGGCAGAAACTGCTGACCGAACTGGCCGGCCGCGAGCATCTGACCCTGGCCGAACTGGGCCGCAGAATTGCTGGCGGTCGCGGGCATTACAGCATCGTCGGCACACCGACGCAGATTGCCGACCGCTTGCAGGAATGGTTCGAGCAAGGCGCGGCGGACGGCTTCAACGTGCTGGTGCCGCACCTGCCCGGCGGGCTCGAAGACTTCGCCAACGGCGTGGTCCCGGAACTGCAACGGCGCGGGCTGTTCAGAACCGAATACGAGGGCCGGACCTTGCGCCAGAACCTTGGCCTTGCCCGGCCCGACAATCGCTTTGCGTAGCAATCGACACCCATTTCAAGACCGACAAGAGAGGATTCGATGACTTACACCGCTGCCGAAAACCGCTATGACTCCATCCCTTACCGCCGCGTCGGACGCAGCGGTCTGGTGTTGCCGGCGCTGTCCCTGGGCCTGTGGCACAACTTCGGCGACAGCACGCCGATCGACACCCAGCGTGCGTTGCTGCGCACTGCGTTCGACCTGGGGATCAACCACTTCGACCTGGCCAACAACTACGGCCCGCCCTACGGCAGCGCCGAGACCAATTTCGGCCGTCTGCTGCGCGAAGACTTCAAGCAGTACCGCGATGAACTGATCATCTCCAGCAAGGCCGGTTGGGACATGTGGCCCGGCCCTTACGGCCAGGGCGGCGGTTCGCGCAAATACGTATTGGCGAGCCTCGACCAGAGCTTGCAACGCCTGGGCCTGGATTATGTGGATATCTTCTATTCGCACCGCTTCGATCCGGACACTCCGCTGGAAGAAACCGCCAGCGCCCTCGCCACGGCGGTGCAGCAGGGCAAGGCGTTGTACATCGGCATCTCGTCGTACTCCGGGGTGAAAACCCGCGAAATCGCCGCGCTGCTCAAAGAGTGGAAAGTGCCGCTGTTGATTCACCAACCGGCCTACAACCTGCTCAACCGCTGGGTGGAAAAGGATCTGCTCGACACCACCGATGAACTCGGCACCGGTGTGATTGCGTTCACCCCGCTGGCGCAAGGTCTGCTGACCGACAAATACCTCAACGGCGTGCCTGCGGATGCGCGAGTCAATCGTCCGGGCGGTGGTTCGCTGCAGGCTTCGCACTTGTCCCAGGCGAACATTGCTCATGTGCGGGCGCTGAACGAGATTGCCAAGCGTCGTGGGCAGAGCCTGGCGCAATTGGCCTTGGCGTGGACGTTGCGGGATCCGCGAGTGACCTCGGCGCTGATCGGTGCGAGCCGGCCGGAGCAGATTGTCGAGAACGTCGGGGCGTTGAAGAATTTGAGCTTCAGTGCGGAGGAACTGGCGGAGATTGACCGGTTTGCCCAGGAGGGCGGGATTAATCTTTGGGAGAAGCCTTCTACGGCGGAGTGATCAGGATCAGGGTGGGTCAGCTCGGCCCAGCCCTCACCCCAGCCCTCCCGAAACGTCGGACCGCCCGGAGGGAGAGGGAGCCGACCGAGGTGTCTTGCGTCATACATCGACCTGAGAAACCGGGTCGATTATGGATTCAGCACAGTTTGATCAGGTCGGCGTACTTCTGATGCAACCCCCATTCAGTTCCCTCTCCCTCCGGGAGAGGGCTAGGGTGAGGGGGGGCTTTTGCTTTTGACGTAAAAGGCTCAACGAAAAAACGGCACATCCCCCAACACCGTAGCCCGCTGCATAACCCGCCGCGCCGGACGGTAATCATCCACCGCGTAGTGCTGCGTCACGCGGTTGTCCCAGAAAGCAATATCGTCCTTCTGCCAGCGCCAGCGAATGGTGAACTCCGGCCGCGTCGCGTGGGCGAACAGGAACTTCAGCACCGCTTCACTCTCGGTTTCCGACAGCTCATTGATCTTCGACGTGAAGCCTTCGTTGACGAACAGCGAACGGCGTCCGCTCACCGGATGCGTGCGGATCACCGGGTGGGACAGCGGTGGATTCTTGCGCCGCGCCTCTTCCCACTGCGCCAGTGCTTGCGGCGTGTTGCCATAGCGCTCCAGTGGGAACGAGCGGGTGAAGTCGTGAGTCGCGGTCAGCCCTTCGAGCAGCGTTTTCATCGGTGCAGAAAGTGCCTCATACGCAGCAATCCCGCTGGCCCACAACGTATCGCCACCAAACTCCGGCAACAGCTTGGCGCTGAGTACCGCGCCCATGGCGGGGGTAGGCAGGAAGGTCACGTCGGTGTGCCAGATCGCGTTATCGCGCACGTCGGTGACGGCGGTGTCGAGGATCAGCACTTCCGGTTGTTCCGGCACATTCGGGTAGATCGGGTGAATGTGCAGGTCGCCGAAATAGTGGGCGAAGCGCGCCTGTTGCGACGGCTCGATCGGCTGATTGCGGAAGAACAGCACCTGATACTTGAGCAGCGCCTGCTCGATGGCGTCGCGTTGTTCCAGGTTCAGCGGCTGGCTGATGTCGACGCCGCTGATCTGTGCGCCGAGGGCCGAGCTTAACGGGGTGATGTTCAGGCTGCTCATGGTGGTTCTCTTCAATTCCGGGGCCCCGAAAACTGTCGGGGTAGTCAGTGCTGAAAAATCAGTGGGCCTGGCCGTGCCACGGCACCAGTTTGCGTTGCAGGGCACGCAGGCCCATTTCCATGGCGAAGGCGATCAGGGCGATGACCAGAATCCCCAGCACCACCACATCGGTGACCAGGAACTGCGCGGCCGACTGCACCATGAAGCCCAGGCCGCTGGTGGCCGCGATCAGTTCGGCGGCGACCAGAGTCGACCAGCCGACACCCAGACCAATGCGCACACCGGTCAGAATGTCCGGCAGGGCGCTGGGCAAAATCACATGGCGGATCAGTTGTGCGCGAGTCGCCCCCAGCGATTGCGCAGCGCGCAGTTTGGCCGGGTCGACGGTGCGTACGCCGGTAGCAGTGGCAATGGCGATCGGGGCGAAAATCGCCAGGTAGATAAGCAGCACTTTCGACAGCTCGCCGATGCCGCACCAGATCACGATCAGCGGCAGATAGGCGAGCGGTGGAATCGGGCGGTAGAACTCGATCAGCGGATCGAGCACGCCACGGGCGATGCGGTTGGCGCCGATGGCAATGCCCACCGGCACTGCGGTCAAAATCGCAAAACCGAGGCCCAGACCGATGCGGCTCAGGCTCGCGCCCAAGTGCTGCCACAACGTCGAATCCATGTAGCCCGTGGTCGCCAGCAACCAGCCTTTTTGCAGTACGGCGGACGGTGGTGGCAGGAACAGCGGTTCGATCAGACCGGTGGCGGTCACGGCCCACCAGATCACCAGCAACCCGAACAAGGTCAGCAGGCTGATCCAGCGGGTGCTGAGGCTGCGGCGCACGGGAATCACCACCGACGTGGCGGCGGGTTTTACCGTGGTGGCGGAAACGTCGTAACTGCTCATGCGCGCTCCTGCCGTTGAACGGCGCTGCGTTGCGAGAACACTTTGGCGAGCACGTGTTCGCGGGTTTCGATGAAGCGCGGATCGGACTTGATCGCCCGCGCCGATTCGCCGGCGGCGTAGCGCTGGCCGAAATCCAGGTGCAGGCGCTCGACGATCTGCCCCGGATTCGGCGCCAGCAGAATCAGGTCGGTCGCGAGGAACACCGCTTCTTCAATGTCGTGGGTAATCAGGAACACCGGTTTGGCGGTGCGTTGCCAGACTTGCAGCAACAGTTCCTGCATCTGTTCGCGGGTGAAGGCATCGAGGGCGCCGAAGGGCTCGTCCATCAGCAAAACACGCGGGTCGGCTGCTAGGGCGCGGGCCAGGCCAACACGTTGTTTCTGGCCGCCGGAAAGTTGCCAGATGCGACGGTGTTCAAAACCCGAAAGGTCGACCAGCGCGAGCATTTCCCGGGCGCGCTGTTCGCGTTTGTCCTTGGCCACACCGGCCAGTTCGAGACCGAAGGCAACGTTGGCCAGCACGTCCTGCCAAGGCAGCAGGGCGTCGTCCTGGAACACCACGCCGCGTTCGGCGCTCGGGCCTTTGACCGGTACGTTGTCGAGGGTGATGCGGCCGGCGCTCGGTTCGACGAAGCCGGCAATCAGGTTCAACAGCGAAGTCTTGCCACTGCCGGACGGGCCGAGGGCCACCAGCAATTGCTGAGGGCCGAGGGTCAGGGAAATGTCGGACAGTACCGGTTCCGGGCTGCCGGGATACTGTGCGCTGATGCGCTCCAGTTGTAGCAAGGCCATCGCAATTAACTCCCGATCAGTTGGTGATGTACTTGGGGGTGACGTACGGCGCGTAGTCCGGCAGAACCGCTTCGACCTTGCCTTGCTCTTTAAGGAACGCAGCGGTGTCGGTGATGGCTTTGGTGGTCGGCGCGCCGAGGTCACTGACCTGATCCGCCGCCAGCGGGTAGACGTTGCCTTGGAGCAGCAATGGAATGTCGCTGGCTTTGGCGCCGGACAGTTTCACCAGTTTGTCGACGTTGCTCTGATTGGCCAGCCAGGCTTTCGGATCCTTGCGGTAGTCGGCGTAGGCGTCGAGGGTGACCTTGGCGAATGCGGTGACGATTTCCGGGTGCTTCTCGGCGAAGTCCTTGCGCACGATCCAGGCGTCGAAGGTCGGTGCGCCGAACTTGGCCAACTCACCGGAAGTGATCAGCACTTTGCCGTTTTCCTTGGCCACACCCAGCGCCGGATCCCACACGTATGTAGCATCGATGTCACCGCGTTTCCACGCGGCAATGATCGCTGGAGGCGCGAGGTTGAGTACGGTGACTTTCGAAGGATCGATGTTCCAGTGCTTCAGTGCAGCGAGCAGGCTGTAGTGACCGGTGGACACGAACGGCACGGCGATTTTCTTGCCGATCAGATCCTGCGGCGTCTTGATGCCGGAGCCGTCGCGGGCGACCAGCGCTTCGGCGGCGCCGATCTGGGTGGCGATGAGGAAGGTTTCCACCGGGACTTTGCGAGTGATCGCAGCGGTCAGCGGGCTGGAGCCGAGGTAGCCGATCTGCACGTCGCCGGAAGCGATGGCGGCGATGATGTCGGCACCGTTATCGAACTTGCGCCAGTTGATGTCGGCCTTGGTGGCTTTTTCATAGGCGCCGTCGGCCTGGGCGACTTTTGCCGGGTCAACGGTGGTCTGGTAAGCGACGGTAAGGTCGGCAGCCTGGGCCAGGAAACTCGCAGCAGCCAGAGAGGCCACGGCCAGCAGGCGAAGCGGGAAGTTCAGTTTCATCGAAGAGCTCCATATCAGGCGACCGAGGATCGGCGTGAAAGGAGACTAAATGATCTAAGAATCCAGAAATAAATAACTTTTTAGACTTAGCTTATGAGCGGAAAAATCTAAGGCTCGGAGGGATTGGGGGGCGTTTGAGTTTTGGGTATGGCTTGAGAACTTTTCCCCCTCACCCCAGCCCTCCCGAAGCGTCGGACCGCCCCCAGGGGGGCGAGGGGAAAGGGAGCCGATTGGGGGCTTTTCAAATTCGGAGTTCGACTGGGAATTTCAGGTCGGCGTAACTCTGATAAACACTGCAGTCAGTCCCCTCTCCCTCCGGAAGGGGGAAAGGGAGCTGATCGGGGGCTTTTCAAATTCGGAGTTCGACTCGGTATTTCAGGTCAACGTAACTCTGATGAACACCGCGGTCGGCCCCCTCTCCCTCCGGGAGAGGGCTGGGGTGAGGGGCTGCGACCTAAAGCCAAATAATCAGTTACTAATCGCCAGAATGCTCGCCTGATACGACCCGACAAACACGTCGAAATCCCCCACCTCGTTCTGCTCCAGCTCAGCCTGTTGCGCCAGCGACGAGCGCGCCAGTTCTTCGAACTTCGCTTGCTCGTCAGCCGCCAGCGGCTCGCTGCGGAAGAACTCGGCGTGAGCCTGGCTCTGGCGCAGGGAGAATTGCGCGAAGCTTTCCTTGTGCTCGGCCATCGCCGCCAGCACCTGGGCCGAAGGTGTCAGGGACGAATCCTTGACCTTGGCCAGTTGCGCGTCGAGTGCCTTGCTGTGGGCATCGCCGCCATGGCTTTGATCCAGCATTGCTGCCAGCGGAGCGATTTTCTCCAGCAGTTCGGCGGCCCACTCCTTCAGCTCGACCGGTTGGCCGTCACGCTGTAATTGCAGGCCCGGACGACGACCTTCCTTGACCACGCTGAGGAAGTTCGACGTGGCGTTGCCGCAGCTGATGTTGGTCAGCAGCGGGCTGTCGTTCAGCGCGCAGTACAGCAGGAACGCGTCGAGGAAGCGCGACTCGGTGAGGTCGATGCCCATCGGCAGGAACGGGTTGATGTCCAGGCAACGCACTTCGACGTACTGGATGCCACGGGCGACCAGCGCCTGGATCGGCCGCTCGCCGGTGTAGGTCACGCGTTTCGGGCGGATGTTGGAGTAGTACTCGTTTTCGATCTGCAGGATGTTGGTGTTCAGTTGCACCCACTCGCCATCCTGGTGCGTGCCGACTTCAACGTACGGCGCGTATGGCGTGGCCACCGCTTTGCGCAGGCTGTCGGTGTAACTTGCCAGGTCGTTGTAGCAAGGGGTCAGGCCGGCCTGAGCGTTGCTCTGGTAACCGAGGTCGCTCATGCGCAGGCTGGTGGCGTAAGGCAGGTACAGGGTGTCCGGATCCAGCTGTTCCAGCTGATGCGAACGGCCGCGCAGGAATCCGGCGTCCAGCGCCGGCGAAGCACCGAACAGGTACATCAGCAGCCAGCTGTAGCGACGGAAATTGCGGATCAGCGCGATATAGGACGACGACTGGAAATCCCGGTCGGTGCCGACGAAGCCTTCGGCTTCCTTCAGCAGCGGCCAGAGTTTTTCCGGTAGGGAGAAGTTGTAGTGAATCCCGGCGATGCACTGCATGGTCTTGCCGTAACGCAGGGCCAGGCCCTTGCGGTAGACGTACTTGAGCTGACCGATGTTGGAGGTGCCGTAGTAGGCGATCGGGATATCTTCCTCGGCCGGCAACGGGCACGGCATCGATGGACTCCACAGGTACTCGTTGCCGAGCTTGCTGTAGGCGAAACGATGAATCTTGTCCAGGCTGGCCAGGGTGTCGGCCGGGTCTGGCAGGGCAGGCGTGATGAATTCCAGCAGCGACTCGGAATAGTCGGTAGTGATCTGTTCGTTGGTCAGCGCGGAACCCAGGCTTTCAGGGTGCGGCGTTTGCGCCAGACGTCCCTCGCCGGTCACGCGCAGGCATTCACGTTCGATACCGTGCAGGCACTGCTCGAGCAGAGAGAGGTTGGCGCGCTCACCGAGCAGAGCCAGGCGGCGGTTGAGAAGTTCGCTCAATTTGGATTCCTTCACGCGTCAGTCGCCCCAATATGGGGGTGGGCAGGACGGTCTACAAGGGTGAAGTTGAAACTGGCGTTTTCGCCTGGTTTTTCGGGCTGTGAAGCCCCCGTTGAAACGCCAACTTCACTCCCTGAATCTGGCCGATGCACGCGAAGATTACGCGGTCCCTGTGGGAGCGGGCTTGCCCGCGAAGGCGTCGTGTCAGGCAACCT